>NZ_MUFN01000010.1:0-92063 GCF_001996205.1 Salinivibrio sp. IB574
GCTGAAAGCATCTAAGCGCGAAGCTGGCCCCGAGATAAGCTGGCCCCGAGATGAGTCATCCCTAGAGCTTCGAGCTCTCTAAAGGGTTGTCGTAGACTACGACGTTGATAGGCAGGGTGTGTAAGCGCTGTGAGGCGTTGAGCTAACCTGTACTAATTGCCCGTGAGGCTTAACCATACAACACCCAAGAGGTTTTGGGTTGGACTTAAAATAAAGCCAGTTGATTGTGGCGAGAACGAACAGCTTTCTAGATTAAGTGTTTTGACTGAAAAGTGAAGACACACCAAATTTTGCTTGGCGACCATAGCGCTTTGGACCCACCTGACTCCATGCCGAACTCAGTAGTGAAACGAAGCAGCGCCGATGGTAGTGTGGGGTCTCCCCATGTGAGAGTAGGACATCGCCAGGCTTTGAATACAATTGATTAAAGCAAAGAGATATAAGCCTTTAATCATACAGAATTGGTGCGGAGTGGTAGTTCAGTTGGTTAGAATACCGGCCTGTCACGCCGGGGGCCGAATTTGCTTGGCGACCATAGCGCTTTGGACCCACCTGATTCCATGCCGAACTCAGTAGTGAAACGAAGCAGTAGTGAAACGAAGCAGCGCCGATGGTAGTGTGGGGTCTCCCCATGTGAGAGTAGGACATCGCCAGGCTTTGAATACAATTGATTAAAGCAAAGAGATATAAGCCTTTAATCATACAGAATTGGTGCGGAGTGGTAGTTCAGTTGGTTAGAATACCGGCCTGTCACGCCGGGGGTCGCGGGTTCGAGTCCCGTCCACTCCGCCACTACTTAGAAACCCTGCTAATTTTAGTAGGGTTTTTTTGTTATTGGCCAGGTTCGCCCTGCGGGCGAATGAGTCCCGGTTGCCCGCAACCCCGGCCCTCCGCCACTACTTAGAAGCCCTAGCTGAAAAGCTGGGGTTTTTTGCATTTAAGCTCCAGCATCATTGTGTTGGGGCTTTTTGTGTTTATCGCATGACATCGAGTAGGGCGTTGAGTAAAGGCTCTTTTGCGCGGGAAGCTTTACAACAAAGGCCCAGCTCGAGAGGTTGCACAATTTCTTGGCGTAAGCGCTCAACCTTATCTTTTACGGGGCTGTTATCAATCACCACGTCCGGCGCCACACCAATACCACAGCCTAATGCCACCATACTGACAATCGCCTCGTGGCCTGCTATTTGTGCGTAGACGTTTGGCTCGATACCTTTACTGGTCAACCATTGATCAGCGAGTTCGCGCGCTGTCCCTGCTTCGGGCAAGATTAACGGTGTGTGCTGCCAGTCAATGGCTTGTAGATCAATGCCACTGCTGGCCATTGCTGGCGCGATAACCGACAAACTGACTGTATCAATCGGTTGAAACACCAAACTAGATGATAAGCGCTTGGGTTTAGCGGCAATAGCAATGTCGGCACTATTATCTTGCACTTTCTCTTCTGCTTGAGCGGGGTCGCCGGTCAGCAGTTGTAGCTCGATATTTGGGTATTGTTGACGAAACCGCGCGAGGAGCTCAGGTAAATGGCTATAGCTTGCCGTGACTGAACAAAAGAGCGTGAGCTTGCCGCCGAGCAAAGAGGCATGTTCATTGATACTGGCCTTCGTGGTGTGCCAAAGCTGCAGGATATCGCGTGCGACGGGAAGCAGCGTTTTACCTGCTGGGGTGAGATCGACCGCTTTATTGGTGCGAATAAACAGCGGCTGACCAATATCTTCTTCGAGACGTTGGATGATTCGGCTCAGCGCAGAAGGGCTGACGTGCATTGCTTGTGCGGCTCGGGTATAGCTTTTGGTGTCACAGAGGTGGAGAAAACCTGTGAGTTGCTTTGCATTCATAATTTATTGTTGCTGTAACTGCAATGTTATGTTGTGAATATATCACTTTAGGCAATATAGTGGTTAGGGTAGTATCAAAAATACGCGGTGAAAACACACCCAATCACGGATTTGAATCAATGGAGCACCCCATGGCGAACTACTTTAATACCCTGAATTTACGTCAACAATTGGAACAATTAGGCGTATGCCGATTTATGGATCGTGATGAATTTGCCACCGAGGCCGAATTTCTCAAAGGTAAAAAAGTGGTGATTGTGGGCTGTGGTGCACAAGGGCTCAACCAAGGCTTAAACATGCGTGACTCGGGTCTTGATGTGGCTTATGCACTACGTCAGGCTGCCATTGATGAAAAGCGTCCTTCTTATCAAAACGCGGTCGAAAATGGATTTGAAGTGGGTAGCTATCAAGATTTGATCCCACAGGCAGACTTGGTGATTAACCTTACGCCAGATAAACAGCACTCCAACGTGGTTGAAACTGTAATGCCACTGATGAAAGAGGGCGCCGCGCTCGGCTACTCACACGGCTTTAATATCGTCGAAGTCGGTCAGCGTATCCGTGAAGACATTACTGTGGTTATGGTTGCGCCAAAGTGCCCAGGTACCGAGGTGCGTGAAGAATACAAACGCGGCTTTGGTGTTCCGACACTGATTGCCGTTCACCCAGAAAATGATCCTAAAGGTGAAGGCTTTGAGATTGCGAAAGCATGGGCCGCTGCAACCGGTGGTCACCGTGCTGGCGTACTCGCCTCCTCATTCGTAGCAGAAGTGAAATCCGATCTGATGGGGGAGCAAACTATTTTGTGTGGCATGCTGCAGGCCGGATCCATCGTTTGCTACGAGAAAATGATCGCAGAGGGTGTTGAGCCAGGTTATGCGGGTAAGCTTATTCAGTACGGCTGGGAAACCATTACGGAAGCGCTGAAGTTCGGTGGCATCACCCATATGATGGATCGCTTGTCCAACCCAGCGAAAATCAAAGCCTTTGAACTGTCGGAGTCGCTTAAAGAACTGATGCGTCCTCTTTATAACAAACATATGGATGACATCATTTCTGGCCATTWCTCCGCGACTATGATGGCCGATTGGGAAAACGGCGATAAAGATCTGTTCACATGGCGTGAAGAAACGGCACAGACCGCTTTTGAAAACTATCCCGAGTCGGATGTAAGCATCAGTGAGCAAGAGTTCTTTGATAACGGTGTTTTGATGGTTGCTATGGTGCGTGCAGGGGTTGAGCTTGCTTTTGAAGTGATGGTGTCATCCGGCATTATCGAAGAGTCAGCCTATTACGAGTCATTGCATGAATTGCCTTTGATTGCCAACACCATCGCGCGTAAGCGTCTTTATGAAATGAACGTAGTCATTTCAGATACGGCTGAGTACGGTAACTACTTATTTGCAAACGTCGCGACACCGCTGCTGCGCGAACACTTTATGCCAACAGTGGGTGCTGATGTGATTGGTAAAGGACTCGGAGAAGCCTCTAATCAGGTCGACAACGCCACCTTAATCGAGGTTAATGACCGTATTCGTAATCATCCGATTGAGTATATCGGTGAGGAATTGCGAGGCTATATGACTGATATGAAGCAAATCGCGATTAATAACCACTAACGACACAGTATGAGATGAAAGCCTGGCCAGTGGTCAGGCTTTTTTAATGATGAATTTAGGCGTCAGTGTCTTGGTTAAGCTTTTTTTCCATCTCTGCGAGTTTGGCTTCAAGCTCGGTCAACTTTTGACGGGTGCGTAGTAGCACCTGAGTCTGCACATCAAACTCTTCACGGCTTACCACGTCGAGCTTGGTCAACTGACCTTGAATGGCTTGGCGCACACGGCTTTCCATATCCGTGCCTAACTCTTTGACAGGCTGAGGCATGGCGTCGTGAATTTGCTTGGCCACTTGCTCAAGTTTTTTGGGGTCAAACATGGAATACTCCTTCATTAACTGCCTTTATTCTATGTAAATACGGACAGCTTGTCGAAAGATGACAAAAGAGAAAGGGCCCGAAGGCCCTTTAATTAGTGTGACGCGTGATAGTCTTTATCGAGCTTGTCGAGCTCATCGTCTTCGACAAACACAGGCAGTGGTTTGTGTTTGCTGGCCAGATAGGTGTAAATCACTGGCAAAACGAATAGGGTAAACAAGGTACCGATAGCAAGACCTGCCACGATCACAATCCCGATGCTAAAGCGTTGCTCGGCACCTGCGCCGGTCGCGAACATCAGAGGGATCAGACCAGCAATCATTGCTGCAGTGGTCATTAAGATCGGACGCAAGCGAATTTTAGCTGCTTCTTTGACCGCATCCATCCGACTGGCTTGATGATGCAGCTGCTGCTCTTTCGCCACCTCACAGATCAAAATACCGTGTTTGGTAATCAGACCTATCAAGGTGATCAACCCGACTTGCGAGTAGATATTCATCGACGACAGCCCCCATGCGAGTGCAATTAATGCACCACAAATGGCGAGCGGTACAGAGACCAAGATCACCAGTGGGTCGAGCAAGGATTCAAACTGAATCGCAAGGACCAAATAAATGATCGCCAGCGCGAACAAGAAGGTGGCATAGAGTGCGCTACCTTCTGTGACGTATTGGCGAGATTCACCGAGGTAATCGTGTTGATAGCCTTTAGGCAACTCTGCCGCTTTACTTTCAAACCAGTCAACAGCGGTCCCCATGGTTACGCCAGGCGCTGCCACTGCACTGATTGTGGCGGCATTCAATTGGTTGAAGTGCGGCAGTGAACGTGGCTCTGCGGTAATGTCGATATCAATCAGCGAACCGAGTGGAATTGACTCACCATTTGCCGCGCGTACGTAATAACCTTCGATAGACTCAGGGTTGAGGCGATATTTACGCTCAACTTGTGGGATCACTTCATAAGAGCGTCCATCAAAGTCGATACGATTCACATAGCCATCCGCCATCATGGTACCAATGGTGGCACCGATGTCTCGCATGGTCACGCCGTAGGAACCCGCCTTATCTTTATCAATGCTGATGTTCATGGTGGCCGAGTCAAAGTTAAGGTTCAGCTCCGAATAGACGAAATTCGGGCTAGATTGAACCTCTGACATGATTTCAGCCGTCACTTGATAGAGACTTTCGAAGTTATTCGGTGTCGTCACCACGAATTGAATTGGCAGGCCAGACGAGGCGCCGGGGAGCTCTGGCATCTCAAAGGTGGTGACTTTCATGCCCGGAATGTCTTTCACTTCCTCGGCCATGCGCTTCACGACTTCTGACTGACTGGCTTCACGCTCACTCCATGGCACCAGAGAAGCAATACCAAATGCTTGATTCGACTTAGGTACGCCAGAGAAGACCTGAGAGAAGGCCACTTCTGGTTGTTCGTCGAGCTTTTGGTTCACTTCTGCCATGGTGTTTTGGATGTAATCCAAGTTAGCGGTCGAGGGAGCAGTACCCATCATCACGACCACCCCTTTATCCTCCGAAGGCGCAAGCTCGCTGGGGATAAAGCTGAACAGAACCGGCAAGGTCGCAAACACGATCACGGCGAAAGACAAGATCACCGGACGACGTTGCATCACCTTATCCAGTATGCCCGCGTAGCGCTCTGTCATACCGTCTAAGAAACGGTGGACCGCCAATTCAAAACGGCTTGGCTTTGCGTGGGCTTTTAACATCGATGAACACATCACTGGCGAGAGGGTCAGTGCCACAATCCCCGAGACAAACACGGCCCCGGCAAGTGTAAGCGCAAACTCCTTAAACAGTGAGCCCGTTATCCCGCCCATCATGGCGATAGGGGCATACACAGCCGCCAGTGTCAGTGTCATTGAGATAACTGGCACGGCAATCTCCCGCGTACCAATAATGGCCGCGCGGAAAGGCGATTCACCCAGCTTAATATGTCGGTCGATGTTTTCGAGTACCACGATCGCATCGTCAACCACCAAGCCGATGGCCAATACCATCGCCAGTAGCGTCATCAAGTTCAGCGAGAAACCAATCATTTCCATGACCAAGGCCACACCAATCAATGACAATGGAATGGTGATGATAGGAATGATAACGGCGCGGAATGAGCCCAAGAACAAGGTAATCACCACCAGTACGATAATGGCCGCTTCAATGATGGTTTTTACTACCTCATGAATGGACTCATTAATCGCTTTGGTAGAGTCATACAGTACGTTCATTTGGATATTGCCCGGCATGTTGCGCTCGACTTCGGGGAGCATTGCAGTCACGTCTTCGGCAATATCAATGGGGTTGGCGGTAGGCGCTGCATTGACCGCCGCGACCACTGCCTCTGAGCCATTCGCAATGGCGCGGAAGCGATCATGGCTTTTCTCTAGCGAGACTTTGGCAATATCCCCAAGGCGCACCACGCGACCCTCTTGGGTCTCGACCACCAAATTACTGAGCTCTTCTGGGGTCGACACCTGGGTGTCGGCGCTACCGTTGTAAACCATATAGGTTCCGATAGCTTGACCGGTGGCGGACTGGTAGTTATTGGCACTCAGTACCGACATGACATCCGTGGCCGTTAGGTTAAACCCGGCCATTTTCTGAGGATCCAGCCAAACACGTAGACCGTATTTCACCCCGCCGTATAAGTCGATTTTCGACACCCCGTTCACGGTGAACAGCTGAGGCTTCACGACCCGTTCGAGGTAATCAGTGATCTGACTTGAATCGAGCTCCGGTGAGGTAAAGCCGATATACATCACCGCAGTGGTTGAACCCGTCGACATCGATACCGACGGGTCCTCTGCCTCAGTCGGAAGCTGTGCACGCACCGAATTGACCTTGGCAAGAATATCGGCCAGTGCCGCGTTCGGATCCGTGTTTAGCTTCATGTTGACGGTAATCGTCGAGGTCCCCAGCACCGATTCTGAGGTCATAAAGTCAATATTGTCAGCTTGGGYGACGGCCTGTTCGAGTGGAGTGGTGATAAACCCCTGAATCAAATCGGCACTGGCACCATAGTAGCTGGTTGTGATGGTGACCACGGTATTGGTCATTTCCGGGTATTCCCTGACTTGCATCTTAAAGAGCGACTGCAAGCCTAGCAGCGCAATCAGTATACTGATTGAGGCTGCCAGTACTGGGCGCCGGATAAAAATATCAGTAAAGCGCATCACATCCTCGTCTTACAATTGAGGTAATTGTTCTGGTGGTGTGAGAGCGTCATTTTCGACGATTTTCACTTTTGAACCGTTGCTCAAGCGCACTTGGCCGGACGTTACCACGAGATCGCCAGGTGCGAGACCATCGATGATTCGGACTTGGTGGCCACGACGCTCGCCCACTTTAAGCACTTGCTGATAAGCACGCTTTTCGCCATCTTCTTCACGGATCACGTAAACACTTTCGCCATACAAAGTGAAGTTAATCGCGGTTTGGTCAATCACGATTTGATCTTCAATGGTGGGCAAAATGATGTCTGCACGGGCAAACATCCCTGAGCGCAGTTGCCCATCGTTATTGGGAATGTTGGCTTCCACTTTAATCAGGCCGCTTTGACTGTTGACGGCTGGCTCGATAGCACTAATTGAGCCGATAAATTCCATTTCTGGATACGCATCAACGGTGATACGCAGTGGCTGACTGAGACGGATTTTAGCAATGTCCGTTTGTGGCACGGTAAAGCGAAGCTTCATGACAGAGGTATCTTCTAAACGAGCAATATCGGTACCTGGCTGCAAATATTCACCCATGAAGATATTACGCAAACCAATGACCCCATCAAACGGCGCTTGGAGGTTACGACGGGCGATGGTGGCTTTCAGCGCCGTGATATCCGCTTGTAACGAACGATAATTCGCTTCGGCTTCATCGAGTGCCTCTTTAGAGATGGAGCCTTTGGCAAACAGACCTTGGTAGCGTTTAAACTTCGCTTCCGCAGCAGGTAGGCGCGCTTGGGTGCTGGCAAGGTTGGCTTTTTCAACACTGGAGTCAAGTTCCACCAAATTTTGACCCCGCTCGACGGTTTGGCCTGATTCGAAATTGATCACATCGACCACCCCAGCAATTTGTGTGGTCAGGGTGATCCCTTGATTTGGCTCGATAAAACCAATTGCGTCGATGGTGGGGGTCCATGGCTCAGCGGCAACCGTCACGGCCGTCACCGGATGGGTTGGTTCCGGCATATTTGCCATGTATTCCGCTATCTTTTGCTGCTTGAACAGGTTAAAGCCAATCACACTGCCAAACAGCAGCAGTGCAAGGATCAGCATGACAAAAAACCATTTTTTCATCGAAGTTAGCTCCGAACGTCGTTAGTGAAGAGAAATTGCATCCCAGCAAGCGCGAATTGCATCTGCGATAGCATCATCGTTCAGGGTTATAACACCCCGAACCTGTTTGCGAGCTAAACAAACCGCCGGTTCTAGCCCGAGAGCGATCAAAACGTCATCGTCCATGGGTTTGAATAGCCTTTGGTCTTTACCTTGTTGAATCACCCGATAAAGGTCAGCAAATGCGATGCGTTCCTGCTGAGTGTGTGCATGGCCATCACGTGGTAGTGCTTCGAATTGATCACGTGATAACAAGAGATGGTCGCGCTGTAACATCATGTGCCAAGTATTGCGCCATAGGCGTTCAAATTGGTCGCGCAGTGTTGGTTCATCCTTAACCCCATGTTGAATGTGTGTCGCGCATTGCATCATCAGATGCGCCGATAATTGACGGAGTAAGTCATCCTTGTCATCGAAATAGCGATAAATGGTGCCAGCTGCTACGCCAGCATGCTTGGCGACTTGCTGCATCGAGACTTTATCGAGCCCACGTGTCGCAATGAGTTGCTCAGTGGCTGACAAAATTTGGGTGCGTTTATCCATACTGTGCATGGTATCAATAGTGAATGAACGTTCATTCATTTTAGTCTGTTTTTTGCGCGAGTGACAAGCGCAAAGTGTAGTCAATCTTTGCGACAAGCGCGCGTAAGATAGACATGTGAGTGTTTCCCTCTACAATGCCAACTCAGGTTAAAAAGAGGCGTTGTCACCATGAAACTTAACCCCGCGCAGTCCGATGCGGTGCGCCATATTTCCGGCCCTTGCTTGGTTTTAGCGGGAGCCGGTTCAGGAAAAACACGTGTTATTACCCACAAAATCGCCTATTTGGTTCAACAGTGTGGGTATAAAGCGCGTCATATTGCGGCGGTCACCTTTACCAACAAAGCAGCGCGAGAAATGAAAGAACGTGTCGCGCAAACGCTCGGCAAGCAAGAGTCGCGTGGTCTGATGGTGTCAACCTTCCACACCCTAGGTCTGAATATCATTCGGCGAGAATATAAAACCTTGGGGCTCAAGGCGGGCTTTTCGCTCTTTGATGACCAAGACCAATTGGCCTTGCTCAAAACCTTGACCGAAGATGAGCTGGATAATGACAAAGATTTGCTGCGTCAATTAGTGCATACCATCTCGAATTGGAAAAATGCGATGCTGGGGCCTGATGAGGCACTGGCGCAGGCGCAAGGTGAGCGCGATCAGCTATTCGCTGCCTGCTATGCGCGTTATCAAAAACAAATGCGGGCGTACAATGCGTTGGATTTTGATGACTTGATATTGATGCCGGTGGCGTTACTTAGTCAGAATCAAGCGGTTCGGGAGCGCTGGCAAGCACGCATTCGTTACCTGCTCGTGGATGAGTATCAAGATACCAATACCAGCCAGTATCAGTTGGTAAAACTGCTGGTGGGCGAGCGTGCGCGCTTTACGGTGGTTGGGGATGACGATCAGTCGATTTACTCATGGCGAGGCGCCCAGCCGAAAAATCTCGTTTACCTGCAGCAAGACTTTCCGCGCTTGCACGTGGTGAAATTGGAGCAAAACTACCGCTCAACCAGCCGTATACTGCGTGCCGCCAATATTTTGATTGCCAATAATCCGCATGTTTTTGAAAAAACGCTTTTCTCAGCATTACCTGATGGGGACATGCTAAAGGTATTGACGGCGAAAAATGAAGAGCATGAAGCCGAGCGTGTGGTGGGTGAGCTGATTGGCCATCGCTTTCTGGGACGCACTCAGTATAAAGACTACGCCATCCTTTATCGCGGAAACCATCAGTCTCGTCTCATCGAAAAAGCGCTGATGCAAAACCGCATCCCGTACAAAATATCGGGCGGCACCTCTTTTTTTGCTCGCGCAGAAATTAAAGACATCATGGCTTATTTGCGCTTGCTGACCAACCAAGACGATGACAACGCCTTTTTACGTATTGTGAATACTCCGCGACGCGAAATCGGCCCTGTCACGCTGGAAAAACTGGGTAGCTACGCAAACCAGCGAGGCAAAAGCTTGTTTGCGGCGAGCTTCGAGTTAGGACTGACGCAGCATTTGTCAGGCCGAGGATTGGCCTCGTTACAGGCGTTCACACGTTGGATTGTTGAATTGTCCGATCAGGCTGAACGTGGCGATACAGTTGCCGCAGTAAGGGCGTTGTTGCGTGATACCCATTACGAAGACTGGCTATATGAGACCTCGTCCAGCCCCAAAATGGCGGAAATGCGGATGAAAAATGTCTCGGATCTCTACAGCTGGATAGTGGCTGATTTAGAGGGCGATAATCCGGACAACACCGAGCGCAGTTTACGAGAAGTGGTTCAGCGCCTTACGCTGCGCGACATGATGGAGCGAGGTGAAGACGATGATAATGCTGATCAAGTGCAGCTGATGACCTTACATGCGTCTAAGGGGCTCGAATTTCCCTATGTGTATATGATTGGTATGGAAGAAGGCTTGTTGCCTCACCAGTCGAGTATCGACGAAGACAATATCGATGAGGAGCGGCGTTTGGCGTACGTGGGGATCACGCGGGCACAAAAAGCGCTGACTTTTGTAGTCTGTAAAGAGCGTCGCCAATTTGGCGAATTGATTAAGCCGCAGCACAGTCGTTTTCTCGACGAATTGCCGTTTGAGGATGTGGAATGGGAGATGAACAAAAAGCCCGTTTCACAACAAGAGCGCATGGAGAAGGGACAAGCCGCGATCGCGAACCTAAAAGCGATGTTAAATCAAAATAAATAAGCGCCGTTGATACGGCGCCTTTTATTACTCAGTCGAACGCAACAACCATTCCGTCTTAGAGCGCGTCTAGCATGTGCTCAATCGCGGCAACGATCTCGTCGTCAGAGCAGTCCATACAGGTGCCTTTGGCAGGCATCGCATTAAAGCCGTTGATAGCGTGTTTGGTGAGGGTTTCCATGCCTTTGTCGACACGAGGCCCCCAAGCGGCGGCGTCACCGATTTTTGGTGCGCCTGCTGCGCCTGTGCTGTGACACGCAGTGCAGTAAGTATTATATACCTGATCGCCGGTACGTGGACCCGTCGGTTCAGCGGCAGCCGTTTCGACCGGGGCTTGACCGTCAAGGTATACATCACCAACCGGGGCAATGCGCTCGGCAATGGCGGATTTTTCACTCTCTGAGACTTCAAGCGCCTGTGCGGCTGAAGCAAACATGAAGGCAGCCACAGAGGCAACCATGATATGACGTAGACTCTTTCCCTTTGCGCTCACAATGACACTCCCACATTACTGGTGGCTTACGCCTTTTTCGTCTTATTTTGTCGCCAACCTCAAAGGGTGAATCAATGAAGACGTGATTCGGCCGCGACATTCATATTTCTCTACGGGCTCACCCAAACAGGGTAGGTTAACCCCGTGTAAAGATTAGGTGATTATAGCGCTTTAGATTGTTACGTTAAACCGTTATAGTAGAGACCTAACTGACGATTTCTACGCAATTTGTCCAAAAAGAGACCAGTCAGTAAAAAAATTAAAAAAAGTGCTAGACGGCTGGTAACGATATCCGTAATATTCGTCACCGCCAACGGGGCAAGCGCCCGTAGCTCAGTTGGATAGAGCGTTGGCCTCCGGAGCCAAAGGTCACAGGTTCAAATCCTGTCGGGCGCGCCATTCCGGGATAGAAATAGATGGCAAAAAATCAGTGGTGGCTGTAGCTCAGTTGGTAGAGCCCTGGATTGTGATTCCAGTTGTCGCGGGTTCAAGTCCCGTCAGCCACCCCATTATTCTCGCTAAAAGCGAAAATGTCGGTGAATAGCGCAGTTTGGTAGCGCATCTGGTTTGGGACCAGAGGGTCGGGGGTTCGAATCCCTCTTCACCGACCACCATTCAAACCCTAGCCTAACGGCTGGGGTTTTTTCGTTTCTAGGTCTGCTTATCATGATAGGTGTGTCTGTGTTGATGCCTGTCTGATTAACCCACCTTGCCTGCCTATTTATTTTTTGTCGCGATGATGCGGCTTCATGAAGAAAAAGTCAGAAATTAGAGCTTAATCAAGAATCCCACACAGAAAAAAACCTGAATCTGCCCGATATCAGCGGCTACGCGATACTGCTGCTATACCTAAGATTATACAGGGTAAAACACTGCCATTATTATTATTGATAAAACAGATAACAATTTATGCCGTGAATATCAGCGTAAAGCACTGGCAATGTTTTATGAGTGTTAACTGGTTGGGCTTTATCTTATGCGTAATTTGTTTTACAACTGTGACACGGCAATGAGTCTGTATTTCACTGATATGAAATGTGTTTTGTATCTTTTGGGGTGAATTTACAGAGAATGGCTGTGAATGATTATTCGACCCTTAAGCAGGATTATGGCATATCCTGCTGTGTTGTTGATTTTTTGTGAAATGTTTGCCAGATTGGAATTCCCCTATTTTTTACTGGGTATCGGTTGAACAGGGCTCAGTCTGGACAAGGAGTACATCGTCACATTCGACGATGCCAAGGATGATAAATGGCACTGCTAGAAGTAAATAACCTACGAATAGAGTATCCGTCTCGTCATGGCGTACATGCGGCAGTGAAATCACTGTCATTTACCATTGAACGCGGCGAGATCGTTGGTGTGGTCGGTGAGTCCGGCGCGGGTAAGTCGACGGTTGGCAACGCGGTGATTGACTTACTTAGCCCACCGGGACGGATAGCCAGCGGCGATGTGTACCTCGATGGCAAAAAGATTTCTGGTCTGACGCCCAATGAGATGCGCAAGGTTCGTGGGGATAAGATTGGCTTTATCTTCCAAGACCCCATGACATCGTTAAACCCACTGTTCACGGTGGAGCAGCAGCTGACTGAAACCATTCTTACCAATTTAAATGTGACTCAGCAGCAAGCCTATCAGCGGGCGTTGACCTTGATGGAGCAAGTGGGGATTCCGGATCCAGAAATCCGCATTAAACAGTACCCCCACCAATTCTCTGGCGGCATGCGCCAGCGTGTGGTGATTGCTATCGCCCTAGCCGGTGAGCCCGATTTAATCATTGCCGATGAGCCTACCACTGCATTGGACGTATCAATACAGGACCAAATCCTGACACTCATCCGTGACTTGTGTCAGCAGAAAAACGTCGGCTGTATGTTGGTGACCCATGATATGGGTGTGGTCGCGAATGTTACTGATCGCGTTGCAGTGATGTATCGCGGTGATTTGGTGGAAATTGGCACCACCCAACAAGTACTCGGTGAGCCACAACATCCTTACACGCAAAGTCTGATTTCAGCGGTACCACGCTCAGATATCAAGCTTGATCGCTTTCCACTGGTTAACTATATCGAAGAAGCTGGCGAAACCGTCGAGCTGGATATTAAAAACCATTGGTTGGGGCAAAGCCAAGATCAGCGCGCTTATACCGGGCCGTTATTGCAAGTCAAAGACGTATCGCTGCGTTTTGTTACCAAAGATTCGTTATTTGCCAGCCGTCGCGAATATGTTCAAGCGTCTGATCATGTCAGCTTCGATATTGTCGAAGGTGAAACCTTCGGGCTGGTGGGCGAGTCAGGATCGGGTAAGTCGACCATTGCCCGTGCGATTACGGGACTGTATCCGCCCAATACCGGACAAATCATTTTTGAAGGCATTGATCTCACCGCGATTAAGAGCGAACGGGCGCGACGTCCGATTCGTCGTCAAATGCAGATGGTGTTTCAGAACCCGTATTCGTCAATGAATCCGCGGATGAAAATCTATGACATTATCGCCGAGCCTATTCGCTTCCACCGCTTGGCAGACAATGAGTCTCAGATCCGTCAGATCGTTGGGGATTTATTGGATCATGTTGGATTAGGACGTGGCGCGGGGATCAAATACCCTCACGAGTTCTCTGGTGGCCAACGTCAGCGGATTTCAATTGCCCGCGCACTGGCAACGCGCCCGCGCTTATTGATTTGTGATGAACCTACGTCGGCGCTGGATGTGTCGGTGCAGGCCCAAATTCTAAACCTGCTTAAAGACCTACAAGACGAGCTCAATCTCACCATGCTGTTTATCAGTCACGATTTGCCAGTTATTCGACAAATGTGTGATCGCATTGGTGTGATGCGCAAGGGTCAGCTGTTGGAAGTGGCACCGACCGAGCAACTATTTACCGATCCTCAGCATGAATACAGCCGCAAGCTGATTTCATTGATGCCGGAATTTAAGGGAATGAGCACGGAAGGTTTGCAAACGGCATAGTTAGCCTGTGCCGTCGCGGCCAGATGGCCGCAATTGATTACCGATGCAAACACAGCAGGGGACACTCCCCTACGCATAAAGGAGCTATGCAAATGAAAACAATGAAGAGCAAGATTGCCGTGGCGCTGATGGCTGCAGGCCTAAGCTTTAGCGCAGCCGCGGCGGATATCACCATTGCTTACGATGCGGATCCTGTCTCACTTGACCCGCATGAGCAACTGTCTGGTGGCACGTTGCAGCTTTCTCATATGGTCTTTGATCCGTTAGTCCGTTTCACCCAAGAGATGGACTTTGAGCCACGCCTCGCGACCTCTTGGGAGCGCATGGATAACAAAACGGTGCGCTTTAATTTGCGTGAAGGTGTGACGTTCCACTCTGGTAACCCATTTACTGCTGATGATGTCGTTTGGACGTTCAAGCGCCTCAAATCCTCGCCAGACTTCAAAGGGATCTTCACCCCGATTGTTGATATTAAAAAAGTCGATGCGCATACGGTAGACGTGATCACGGATGGCACCTACCCATTGGTTGAAAACGTGATGACCTATGTCTTCCCGATGGACAGCAAATACTACAGTGGTAAAACCGAAGACGGGCGTGACAAAGCAGAGCTGAAGAAAAATGGCTCAACCTATGCGTCAACACACCTGTCAGGGACCGGTCCTTACGTGGTTGCCGAGCGTGAGCAAGGCGTTGTTGTGGAATTTAAGCGCAACGAAAACTACTGGGACAAAGAAAGCGAAGGCAATGTCGACAACATCACCTTACGCCCAATTAAAGAAGACGCCACCCGCGTCGCTGCCTTGTTGTCAGGTGATGTGGATATGATTGCGCCGGTGTCACCGAATGATTACCGCCGTATCGAACGCTCTGATAACTTGCAGTTGGTGACCATGCCAGGGACGCGCGTGATCACTTTCCAAATGAACCAAAGTGTTGTTGATGAGTTTAAAGACCCGCGTGTTCGTCAAGCGGTTGCTTATGCGGTCAATAACGAAGGTATCGCGCAAAAAATCATGAAAGGCGCCGCCACGCCAGCTAGCCAGCAAAGCCCCGTCGGGTATGCAGGCTACAATGCTGATCTAAAGCCGCGTTATGACTTGGCCAAAGCGAAAAAGCTGATGGAAGAGGCGGGTTACCCAGATGGTTTCTCGATCACCATGATTGCGCCGAATAACCGTTATGTGAACGATGAAAAAATCGCTCAAGCGGTTGCGGCGATGATGGCGAAGATTGGGATTAAGGTCGATCTGCAAACCATGCCAAAAGCGCAATACTGGCCAGAGTTTGATAAGTGTGAAGCGGGCATGCAAATGATCGGCTGGCACCCAGATACTGAAGACTCCGCCAACTTTACCGAGTTCTTGACCATGACCCGCAATGCGGACACAGGTAAGGGCCAGTACAACTGTGGTCACTACTCAAACAGTGAAGTCGACAAACTGGTCACGGCGGCGAACTCAGAGACCGATCTCGAGAAGCGCAGTGCCATGCTGCAAAAAGTCGAGAAGATCCTGTATGACGACGCTGCTTTCCTTCCTCTGCACTGGCAGGATCCTTCATGGGCCGCCAAAAATAACGTCAACATCAAACCGATTGTTAACGGTATGAACTTCCCTTATTTCGGCGATTTGGTCGTCGAGTAAGGGTGTAAAAGGGGGCCTGATAAGGCCCCTTCATCTCCAATCGCTTAGAGGCAAACATGGTAACGTTTTTAGTCAAACGTCTGGTTCAGGCACTGGTAGTGATGTTTGTGATCAGTCTGGTGGCGTTTGCTATCCAGGACAACCTCGGCGACCCCTTGCGGGAGCTGGTGGGGCAATCAGTATCAGAAGCGGAGCGTAACGCGCTGCGCGATGAGATGGGACTTAACGATCCCTTTATTACCAAGTACACCCGTTTTATCGGTAAAGCGGTACAGGGCGACTTGGGAAATTCGTACTTCTTTAAACGTCCCGTGGTGGACGTGATTTTAGATAAGCTGGTAGCGACACTGGAGCTCGTCGCTGGGGCGGCGTTAATTATCGTTGTCGTGTCGATCCCACTTGGGGTGTATTCTGCCATTCATCCCAATAGCATTCTCACCAAAGTCATCATGGGCTTCAGTATTGTGGGGATCTCGATACCTGTTTTCTTAACCGCCATCATGTTGATGTATGTGTTCTCGATTGAGTTAGGTTGGTTGCCGTCGTATGGGCGAGGTGAAACGGCCAATTGGCTTGGTTGGGAGTCCGGCTTTTTCACCTTGGATGGCTTGGCGCACTTGGTACTGCCCGCGGTCTCGCTGGCATCGATCATGTTACCGCTGTTTATTCGCTTAGTGCGCTCTGAAATGCTGGAAGCGCTTGGCACTGAATACGTGAAGTTTGCGCGTGCCAAAGGCTTGCCCCAGAAGAAGGTGTACTACCAGCACGCGTTGAAAAATACCATGTTGCCCGTTGTCACCGTCGGTGGGGTACAAATTGGTACCATGATTGCCTATACCATTTTGACGGAAACTGTCTTCCAATGGCCTGGCACGGGGTTTCTCTTCCTTGAAGCGATTAACCGTGTGGATACGCCACTGATCACCGCTTATGTAATTTTTGTCGGCTTGATATTTGTGGTCACGAATACCTTTGTTGATCTGCTCTATGGCCTTATCAACCCAACGGTCAATCTTACTGGTAAGGAGGCATAGGCAATGACACAAACAACCACTCAGCCAAACCGTTGGCAGCGCTTTTTAGCCTCAGATTTTCTCTATCACTTTAAGCGTGACAAAGTCGCGATGGCAAGTTTTACCGTCTTTGTCCTGTTCGTCTTGTTGGCGCTATTTGCCCCGCTTATTGCGCCGACCAATCCTTACGATCTGACCATGATTGATATTATGGACTCAGAATTACCCCCGGCATGGATGGAGTGGAGCGATCCGCGTTTCCTATTAGGGACGGATAACCAAGGGCGCGATATTTTATCGACCATGATTTATGGTCTGCGTATCTCCCTGACCATTGGTCTGTGTGGGCGGACGAATCGACAGCTTTTTCATGCGAATTGCCGATATTCAGTTATCGTTCTCGACCATGATGGTGGCGATCATTGTCTCGGCCATTTTTAAAGCCAGCTTTGGCAGTGAGTTTTACAGCCAATATGCGATCTTAATGCTGGTGGTGATTATCGGGGTGGCGGAATGGCCACAGTATGCCCGCACCATTCGAGCGTCTGTGCTTGCTGAAAAGAAGAAAGAGTACGTCGAAGCGGCGCGAGTGATGGGCTTTCGTTCCCCGCGGATTATGTTCCGCCATATTTTGCCCAACTGTCTTTCGCCCATTTTGGTCATTTCGACGGTGCAGGTCGCTAACGCGATTATGTCGGAAGCGGCGCTATCCTTTTTGGGTTTGGGCATGCCGGTCGATCAGCCGTCATTGGGCTCACTGATCAGTATCGGATTTAACTATATCTTCTCGGGGTCGTGGTGGATCACCGCCTTTCCTGGCATCGTACTGGTCTTATTGGTACTAGTTATCAACTTACTGGGCGATTGGCTGCGGGATGTCTTCAACCCCAAAATCTATAAAGGGTGAATAAAATGGCTGCGTTTGCAGCCATTTTTGTTGGAAGCTAACAGGCTGAGCAGCGCTCGCTTGAGTCGCCGCGTCACTTTGCTTAAGCTGACAACATTCGGTTTTCAGGAGAGCAAATCATGAGGTGGTTGCGACGTCTTGCGGTGAGTGCCGTAGCAACATGGGCGATCAGTGCGCCAGTGAATGCGGCGCAAACGCCGTGTGCGGTGATTGACCACCAACAAGGCTGGCCCATTATTGGTGAGCAGTGCGATATTGGTGAAGGATTGTGGGGCAACCAAACGCTTGACCCAAATAGCCATGCGTTTTGGATCCAGTGTGGGGCAACGGAAGGTGTGCCATCGCGCGCGTTTTTCCAGTCGCTGCGTCAAGGGTTGCCAGACTTGCCGTTTCAGGTGCATCTCCGTGATGGGCGCGGGCGTTGCCTGATTGGTCCATATGATAACCCTGACGTGGCGCGTTTGGTGTTACAGCGTGTGCGCCAGTTCGGACCCACCCAAAAGGCTGTTATGCGTCAAACACGCCAGCCACTATCGGAACCGGCCGTGATTCGTTTACCCCCTTTAGCGACGCAGGCGAAGTCTGTGACGTCATCATCGATGATGGCAAAATCAACCATGCCAGCGAGCGCGTCCACCATTAACCTGAATCATTTTGGTTTGCCTGAGCCGGAAGCCGGCGATCAGCAATATGTGGAAAAGGATATCAATTGGTTGCGTATTGACTATGCAGGCGCGATGGCACGGTGCCAAAAAGAGGGCATGATGCTGGCAAGCCAAGCTGATTTGACCGCGGTATCTAAGGCCACCGATCAGTTGCCTATGCGTTTACCTTATTGGGTGCAAGGAGCAATGGGCGTGGATGCCCGCACTGGGAAAGTGGTGACACGTAATGCCGATGCGGCGTTAAACGTATTGTGCAAAAAGCGTTGACGCTCGGATGAAGAATAACAAACGCCCCGCTTGAAGCGGGGCGTTTTCGTTTGCTTGTGTCTCATTTTCCACGATTAAGCGGCAGGCGGTTGCTCGGGTAGCGCAAGTTTGAGTGCGGTGCGAGAGACATCGCTGGCCGCTTTTCCTTGATTGAGCTTATCCAACACGTCGGCGAGATATGCGTAGTCGGTCACGTCCGCACGATACTCGAGGGCTTTCTCAAAGTGGCTACGTGCGTCTTGCCATTTCCCTTGTTGCATCAGCAACTGGCCTAACGCGCTATGGGTGACAGGATTACGAGAGTCGTACCTGAGGAGCTCTTCGAGCATGACCACGGCGGGATGAATGTCAGGCAGCTTTAAGCTGGGGAGCAGCGCAATCAGGCTGTCCTCCGGACGTTTTTTCAAGGCTTCTCGCAGTAGAATATAGGCTTCAGAGTCCGCGTTGCGCGCCACTAAGTGGCGTACCAGCCCCACCAATAGAGCGGGTTGGCTGCGTTTGGTTTTTGAGAGTCGATTCCAGTGGGTTAGCAGCCCCTCAGTGCCTTGTTGGCTGGCAATGTGTGCCATGACACCGAGTTCCGCACGCTCACTGAGTGCTTCCAATTGCGTCCCATCGAGAAGCTGAGCCTTCTTCAGTGTGGGCAGCAAATTCAATAACGCCGACCAATCTTCCAGTTGAATATAGGTGTCTTTAAGCAGGGATAGCATCACCGGATTTCGAGGATGCTGGCGCTTAATGGCACGCAACGACGCCAGTGCTTCTTCGTACTGACCGCTTTGGCTGTGTAGTTGTGCACGGGTCAGGGCAAGTGCCAAGCTGTTCGCGTTAAGGTCAGCGGCTTGCTGGAGGTATTGATCCCTGGCATGAAGATCTTGACGCTGCTGCGCCGCTTCTGCTGCGGCCAGTAAATTATGCATGGGCGCGTCACTGAAAGGGCGGGCTTTTGCTAATAGCTTCTCCGCTTGCTTCCATTCGCCTTCGCGTAATTTCATCAATCCCGTTTGGGTTTGTTTGCGTGCTTTGCGTTGTTTACGTCCTGATAACCAACCGCTCGCGGTGCTACTGAGCGAGAGCAGCTTGCGCAGCACCCACTCGAGCACCCATAACACCCCAATCAATCCAATAATGAGGATAATCAGAGTGGTAACACTCATTTCAAGTGTCTGCTCGGCAGCAGAGATCAGTACATACCCTTGTTGACCAGCAAGTTCCGGACCGACGAGCAGACCGGCAACCAGCGCTAAGACAAGCAGTAGGAGTTTAATCATGACTGACCTCCTGTGAGTGGCGCGATGTCTCGACGAAGTCGGGTGTCGATTTCATCACTGACCAAGGCTTGGCTTTTTAGCTTGTTAGGTAAATCGATGCCGATTCTTTGCTGGTCGAGTGCATCGATTTGCTCGACAAAGCGTTCCGTCACGGTCGCATCTTGGTTATAAAACCGTAGTGTCCAATCTTTGGCCATACCCAAGGCCTCATGATACAAGGCATCATTGCCTTGATAGACCGCGCGCATTGCTTGATCGAGCTTGTTCTTGACGTTCTCTTGCAGATAGTAGCTTTGTGTTGGCGACAGCAGCGGGACAACATTGCCATCACGTTTGCGGTAGGTAACAAAGTTATCGACAAAGTCTTTCACGGAGGTAGTGAGGTTGGTTTGCCAGTCATTGACCGATTCGCTCACCACCGGCTTCTCGGTTTCAATCGCGTCAGGGATCACCGCATTGGCAAGCGGTAAGGTTTCGACCTGCTGTTGCATACTGGTTAAACGCAGCACGATGCCGTCTCGATCAATCCGTTTTACTGCTTTTAGCGCCGTAATGTCGTCGGCCATGGCCTGACGAATAGGCATCAAAGAAGGATCGTTGAGCTGGGCAATGCGATGGTCGGCCGCTTCCATCAGCGCGGTGGCGCTTTGCGCGTCATGCTCGAGCCAAATCTTGCGTCCGGCCATACGAATTAGGTAATCCGCTTCGGCAAGCAGCCAGTCATTCGGACGGCGTCCTTTCACTTCGGCTACCGCTTTTTGCAAGCTCTTCAAGGTATTGTCTTGTTGCGCTAGGCGTGTTTGGGTGTCATCAATCACTTGCGCGCGCGCTTTTGCTGCCGTCTGTTGCTGGTCATTTAGGGCTTGCTCAAGGCGTGCAATCTGCGCTTGCTGCGCGGATAGCGTATTTTGCAGCACGGTGGCTTGTTGGTGGCCGTGGTAGAAAAGCCAACCACTCGACCCTAGCGCGATGGCGATGGCAACTGCACCTAATATTAGTCCGCCTCGGCTGCGTGTGGCAGGTTTAGGCTTATTAGGCGCCGCTTTACTGTGCGAGGCGTGTGTATCTGGTGAAGAGGGAGTCGTGGCCTTGCTTTGCTTGGTGTCGGTGTTTTTGTTGTCAGTCATCCGAAAGTCCCGTTTTTCTTAACCTCAGCAGCGTGTTAACCAGTGCGTCATTGGCCACGCTGTCAACGGTCGTAATCGTGTCAAAACCGAGCGCAGTCGCTTGATCTTGAATCCTTTTACTGGGCACCAGTATACGGCATTGGCGCAGCCAGTGCTGTCCGCTCAGTGTGATAAGTTGATCAAAGTGGGCTAATTGTTGACCACTAGTTACCACCACGGTGGTAATCGTGTCTTGTGGCCAGCTTACTACTTGCGATACTAAAGGCTCAATCGCCCATTGTCGTAGATAGGCCTCGCAATAGTGAACTTGCCCGCCTTGCGACTGCAAGGTTTGCCCCATCATATCGCGTCCGCTCTCTCCGCGCAGAATAACCACCTGCTTCCCTTTTATCACGTTAAAAGGTGCTAATGAGAGCATGCCTTCGCTGTCTTCTCGCGCAGGATACTGTACCGGCTGGTTGGCAACCTGCTGCCATTCGTTGGCCGTGCGCTGCCCGACGGCCACATAATGACAATGACGCGGCCACGCTAACCCCTGTTGCTGAAGGGCTTGATGGGTAAATGCGACCGCGCGGGGGCTAACGGCCACTAACACACTACCTGCGGGGAGAGAGGAAAGTAGCGCGGGCAGTGACGGTAAATCTCGCCCCGGCGTAAAGCTAACCAGTGGGCAAGGTAAGGCCGCCAGCTTGTGTTGGGCAAGCTGGTCGACTAATTGGCTGCAATCCGGCTCGGGGCGAACAACAACAATGGTCATGCGTCGTCTTGATAAAGCTTATCCAAGATTTGACGTGCGCCTTGGGCGAGCAGTTGCTCGGCGAGATCGGTGCCCAGTTGTTCGCCTTTCTCGAGCGGCCCTGTAATTTCGCCGCGCAGAATGGTAGAGCCATCGGGCTCACCGACTAACGCACGTAGCCAGATTTTGTCGCCTTGGATTTCTGAATAACTGCCAATCGGCACCTGACAGCCGCCTTCAAGGCGATTGTTCATCGCGCGTTCGCACAATACGCGTTGAGTGGTGTTGGCGTCAGACAGCGGGGCCAACAAGGTACGAATACGTTCATCATCCAATCGACATTCAATCCCTACGGCACCTTGGCCAACCGCGGGTAAGATCACTTCTGGCGGGATTTCGCTGCGAATGCGATCGTGTAAGCCCAGTCGTTTTAACCCGGCTGCCGCGAGGATGATGGCGTCATATTGGCCATCGTCGAGTTTACCGAGACGCGTGCCGACATTGCCGCGCAATGTATTGACCACCAAGTCGGGGCGGCGCTCACGAAGTTGGGATTCTCGACGCAAGCTGGAGGTGCCTACCACCGCCCCTTCGGGCAATGCATCAATGCTGTCGTAATGATTAGAGACAAAGGCGTCACGCGGGTCGCCACGTTCACAAATGGTGACTAGCCCCAGTCCTTCAGGGAATTCGACCGGGACGTCTTTCATCGAGTGCACGGCGATATCGGCGCGACCGTCGAGCATGGCTTGCTCGAGCTCTTTAATAAACAACCCTTTACCGCCAATCTTGGCGAGCGGTGTGTCCAGAATCACGTCACCTTTTGTGACCATCGGCACCAGCTCGACGGATAAACCTGGGTGTGACTGCTCAAGAGCCGCTTTAACAAACTCCGCCTGCCACAAGGCCAGAGGGCTTTTGCGTGTCGCAATGCGTACGGGGGTTGAATACATGATTTACTTTCCTTCTTACACAATGGCGCCCATCCTATCATTGGCGCTGCGCTGGACGTAATCTCTCCTAACGCGTTTGCGCATTTATGGCGTGCTGGTCGCGATATAGGTGAAAAAATGTGATCAATCGCTTATTATTACAGCAAATTGTTACTTGGAAAGACGGCATTTTTGCTGGTCTACGACTAAGGTTGTAGAGCGAAAAAGATTGATGTTGGTCTCAAAAATCGCCTATAGTGCGGCATAGATACCACCACACAGGCATCGGGGTTATTGGCTTTACCCGAGTTGTCTAGAGTGTTACATTGATCACGTTTTGTTATCTGCAATTGGGCGGATACGGTGAAGACAGTAACGTCGACCTGTTGACCGGGATGTCAACGAATCTGGATGATTGCCTTGCAAACATACGTTGAACAGCAAACTGAACGCATCGAGGCGTTTAACCGTGTGAGAATGGATCGCGCGCGGTCAGCCATGAGCCGACAGGCTCAAGCGGTTTTCGATGTGCTACCAGTGCTTTTACACCTAAACCATCCGGCTTTACCGGGGTTTTTTGACGACAGCGTGCCCTTTGGCATTGCCGATTACGAGCTTGATGAGACACAACGTCAGTTTGTCTCCGATTGCTTGATCCACACAGACACCCGTTTCTCCTCTCTAACTGCGCGTTTTGAGCACGATCAGCGTCTGCCTATTAAAGGCATGTATACCATGGGCAGCACCGGGTCCATGGGGCAAAGCTTGACCAGTGACCTCGATATTTGGGTGTGTGTGGATGCCTCCGTCAGCGCGGCGCAGCGCGAGATGCTGGATGCCAAGTGCACCGCCATTTCAGAGTGGGCCCTAAACCAAGGGGTAGAAGCGAACTTTTTTGTGGTCTGTGAGGGCCGTTTTCGCCACCACTTGTCACAGGCGATGACCAGTGACAACTGTGGCACCAGTCAGCATTTTCTTTTGCTGGATGAGTTTTATCGCTCCTCCATGCGACTCGCCGGCCAAAAACTGTTGTGGTACATGGTGCCACCAGAGATGGAAGCGTGCTACGAGGACTACGTGGATACGCTGGTCGCTGATCATGGCCTTGACCGTCGAGATTGGGTCGACTTTGGTGGTCTGCCGACCATCCCAGCCGAAGAATATTTTGGCTCAAGCTTGTGGCAACTGTATAAAAGCATTGATTCACCGTACAAGTCTGTCCTCAAAGCAATTTTGCTCGAAGCCTACTCATGGCAGTATCCCGGCACCCAGCTTCTGAGTGTGGATGGCAAACGCCGTTTCTATGCCGGATGGGTCGATGTGTATCAGTCCGACGCCTATTATTTGATGCTGGAAAAAGTCACCCGTTATTTGGAATCCATTGGTGACACCCGTCGTCTTGACCTTGTACGTCGTTGTTTTTATCTAAAAACCCATGAGAAATTGACGCAGGCGCCGTCGACCGGCTCGGTCGCATGGCGTCGTGATGTGTTGCGATTGCTAACCCGTGAGTGGGGCTGGGATGAACAGGCGCTGGCCTACCTCGACAACCGCCGTTACTGGAAAGTCGAGGAGGTAAAATACGCGCACAACGAGCTGCTTGACGCCTTGATGCAAAGCTATCGGAACCTGATCCGCTTTGCTCGTCGCAACGATATTACGTCCGCGATTAGCCCGCAAGACATCAGTATTCTCGCGCGTAAACTGTATGCCGCCTTTGAAGAATTGCCGGGTAAAGTGACCTTATTGAATCCGCAAATTTCGCCGGATTTACATGAATCGGATCTCACCTTTATTCAGGTCTCGGAAGGGCGCACCAATGCGCCGGGTTGGTATTTGTATAAGCACTCGCTTGATCCGGTCGATATCATTGGTCGCGCGCCGCTAGAGCACAATGCTTATTTATCCAAGCTGGTGGCGTGGGCGTTTTTTAACGGCTTGCTGACGGAGTCAACCCATTTGCACACCGTGGTGCGCGATGCGGATGTTGATATCGATACCTTGTATCAGCTAGTCAGTGACATGCGTAACACCTTCTCATTACGTCCACCGCGCCCGACACTGGATGCGCTGTCGAGTCCGTGTGAAATTCGCCAGCTCGCGTTGTTTGTCAATTTAGAGCAAGACCCAACATCGGCATACAAAAAACCGTCGATGCGTTTTGACTTCAAAAACAGTGATATTTTCAGCTACGGCCCCGAACAAACCTGTTTGGTGGGGAGTGTCGATCTCGTTTATCGCAACTCGTGGAATGAAGTTCGGACCCTGAATTACCGTGGCGATGATGCCATTTTGGAAGCATTGAAAACCATGCTGGGCAAAATGCACCAAGATGCGCTGCCCCCAGAGTCTGTGGACGTGTTCTGCTACTCAAGCAAGATGCGTGGCTTAATTCGTAATCTGGTCTATCAATTGGTCGCTGAGTGCATTGAATTGCGCTTAAAACCAATTGAAAAGGAAAAGCGCCGCCGATTTAAAGCCTTACGCATCGGTAAGCAGACTCATGGTTTGTTTTTCGAACGTCGAGGCGTGTCAGTACAGCGGTTAGAAAACTCGGTTGATTTTTATCGCTGTATTTCCACCAACAAGGTCAACGGCACGCCGGTGATGGTGGTCGACAACCCACAAGATGTGCATCCGCCTGAAGTGGTTGATGCCTACGCCAGCGAAGGCTTGGTGCAGTTTTTCTTTGAAGATTGTACCAATGGTTACAACCTGTATATTCTCGACGAAAACAATCGGGTGGAAGTGTATCGTCAGTGTAGCGGGGACAAAACTGAGATGGTGCAAGGGGTAAACCGTTTCTATACCTCTTCTCATGACCGCTACAGCTACAGTGCCAATTTTATCAACTTTAACTTGCCGCAGTTTTATCAAATCGTGACCGATGAGCAGGGTGAAACCCAAGCCTTGCCCTTTAAATGCGATCCACAATGGCAGCCGCCGCGACAGCCGCCACATCAAGGATTATCCGGTCAGGTAGCGTCGTTTAAATAGTCAACGAGCGCGGCCCGTGGGGCTCGCGCTCTGTCGATTGTCCATTAAGATCACCAAGAAACAGGTTCGCCTGCGTGCTTGCTGCACTCTTGCTGCACCAGATCCATCAACACAAGTCCCGTTTTGCTGCAGGTCCATTCGCCGTCTTTGAGGGCAAAGTGGAATCCACCACTTTTCGACGCGAGCCAGATTTCTTGCATCGGCTCTTGGCGGTTAATGATGATTTGGCTGCCATCATCGAACTCCAGCGTCATTACGTTGCCAACGCTCTCATAATCGATGTCGGCGCCTGAGTCATCGATACCTTCTTCAATGGCCTGCATTTGTAAATCGACCAACTGATGATATTCCGTTGTGTTCATCCCGTTACATCCTATTGCTTTTCATGGTTGTGATGCGATTATAGAGGGCATTGACTCGATAATCACTGGCATTCACTATGCGAAAACTCGTCATTTTACTGATGTTCACTGGCATCATGACACTGACCGGCTGTGGCCAACAAGGGCCCCTGCATTATCCGGACGAACAACCGACGCAAAATCAATAACCAACGACGACAGGGAAGAACACCTTGGACTATTTCAATTATCAGGACGACGGCCAGCTGTGGGCCGAATCATTGCCTTTGACCCAGCTTGCCGATGATCACGGCACACCCTTGTACGTCTATTCACGTGCAACCTTTGAGCGCCATTGGCACGCGTTTGATCGCGCCGTGGGCGATCATCCGCATTTGGTGTGCTATGCCGTTAAGGCAAACTCCAATATCGGTGTGTTAAATGTGCTGGCACGCTTGGGGTCAGGATTTGATATTGTCTCTCAAGGTGAACTCGAGCGCGTGCTCGTCGCCGGTGGTGATCCTGCGAAAGTGGTGTTTTCTGGCGTGGGGAAAACGGCCGCAGAAATGCGTCGTGCACTGGAAGTGGGCATCAAATGTTTCAATGTGGAGTCCCACTCTGAACTCGACCGCTTAAATCAAGTCGCGGGCGAGTTGGGTGTGCAAGCGCCGATATCGTTGCGTATTAACCCTGATGTAGATGCCAACACTCATCCCTACATCTCAACGGGCTTAAAGGAAAATAAGTTTGGCATTGCCTTTGCGGAGGCGTTGAATAGTTTCCGTTATGCAGCCAGCTTGCCACACCTTAAGGTCGAAGGCATTGACTGTCATATCGGCTCGCAACTGACCGAGCTCGCGCCTTTTATTGAATCTACCGACCGCTTGTTGGCGTTGATTGATACCTTGGGTGATGAAGGCATTACGATTCGTCATCTGGATGTGGGTGGCGGATTAGGCGTGACCTATAGCGACGAGAAACCGCCTCAGCCATCTGAGTATGCCAAAGCGTTGTTGGCGCGTTTGGACAATCATCGTCATCTTGAGCTGATTTTTGAGCCGGGCCGTGCGATTGCCGCCAATGCGGGGGTGTTGCTGACCAAGGTTGAGTTTCTCAAGCACAGTGAGCACAAAAACTTTGCCATTATCGATGCGGGGATGAACGATTTAATTCGTCCGTCACTGTATCAAGCCTATCAAGAAATCATTCCCGTGGTGCCGCGCCAAGGGGAGCCACAAACCTATGATTTAGTAGGACCAGTTTGCGAAACGGGTGATTACTTGGGCAAAGACCGCTCGCTGGTGTTACAAGCGGGTGATTTACTGGCGGTACGCTCAGCCGGCGCATATGGCTTTGTGATGGCGTCAAACTATAACTCACGCTGCCGCCCCGCCGAGGTCATGGTTGATGGCGACCAAGCTCACCTTGTGCGCGAGCGCGAAAACTTGGCGTCGTTATGGCAGCTTGAACAGCGCCTACCAGAATAAGGATTGGCATGCAGGTACAGTTTGCAAAAATGCACGGGCTGGGCAACGACTTCATGGTGGTTGACTGTGTCACGCAAAACGCGTTCTTTTCGCCGGATCTGATTCGGCGTTTGGCCGATCGTCATCGTGGCGTCGGCTTTGACCAGCTATTGGTCGTGGAGCCGCCTTACGATCCTGAGACAGATTTCCATTATCGCATTTTTAATCCTGACGCATCGGAAGTCTCGCAATGTGGCAATGGTGCGCGCTGCTTTGCGCGTTTCGTGCGAATGAAAGGGCTAACCAATAAGCATCAGATCAGCGTGAGCACCCAAGCCGGTAAAATGCTACTGCACATTGAAAACGACAATCAGGTGCGCGTGAACATGGGCGAGCCGGAATTCACGCCGGGGAAAATTCCGTTTCGTGCCAACTCACAAGAAAAAACCTACTTGATGCGGGTGGCGGAACAGACCTTATTTGTCGGCGCCGTGAGCATGGGCAACCCGCATGTCGTAACTGTGGTCGAGGATGTTGACCATGCCGACGTGGACACCTTGGGACCGCTACTTGAAAGTCACGAACGCTTCCCTGAACGGGTCAATGCCGGCTTTATGCAGATCCTTTCCCGCAATGCGATTAAGCTTAGAGTGTACGAGCGCGGCGCTGGTGAAACCCAAGCCTGTGGCAGTGGCGCGTGTGCCGCGGTTGCGGTCGGGATTATACAAGGCCTGCTTGATGAGCAAGTAACGGTGAGTTTACCCGGTGGAGATCTCCGCATTCGCTGGCGTGGGCCGGGTCATCCCTTATCAATGACAGGCCCAGCGACACATGTATTTGATGGACAATTGCAATTATGAATGATGGGGTAGAAGCTTCGACACTGGAAACCATGCCTCTTCGCGATGAGGCGGTGGCAGCGTATTTAAAAGACAATCCAGATTTTTTTATTCGCCATCGCGATTTACTGACGCAGCTGACCGTGCCACATGGCGAGCAAGGTGCAGTATCGCTGGTGGAAATTCAACTCAAGCGCCTGCGTGAGCGGGTGGCGGAGCTGGAAGAAGACATTACCCAACTGATGAGTCTAGGGGCAAAAAACGATGCCCTGTTTCGTGCCTTTGCCGAGGCGCATCAGGCCCTGCTGCGTGCTAATACGCCGCAGGCGGTGCAAAAAGCATTGACGACGCTTAGCGAGCAACTGCAACTGAGCGTCAGCTTACGGGTGTATGCGCCTATCGACGGGCTGCAGACCATCTCACGTCAGGCGGTGGATCAATTAAAGAGTCATCATTTTGCCGGACGTCGTTGTTATCTCGGACGCTTGCGCCGTGTGGATGCTGAAGTAGTGATGGCAACGCCACCGGAGCTCGGCTCTTTTGCGCTGATACCGATTAAAGGGGAAGGCAAAGAGTGGGGACTGTTGAGCTTTGCGAGCGCAGATGGCGGGCACTTTCAGCCAGAAATGGACACCCTTTTTATCGAACAGCTGGCGGCACACTTGGCCATCTTATGTAGCCAGTGGACGAACAAGGGTGAGCGTCAGTGACAGCGGTAACGTCTGACCAAGCGGCTCCCCGTTCACTGACGGTCCCTCTTGACCGCTTTTATCAATATCAACTCAGCGAACGGGGCCTCAGTGCCCATACGCAACGTAATTATCAGCGCCAGTTAGATAAGATTGTCGACTTTCTGGCCGCGCGGGGCATCGCCCATTGGCAAGATGTGGATGCCGACTGGGTGCGACAAATTTCGAGCCAAGCCAAACGCGATGGCCTCAAACCGGGCAGTATTGCGTTGCGGCTGTCCGCACTGCGCAGCTTTTTCGACTATCTCGTACAAACCGAACAGCTTGCCGCCAACCCAGCCAAAGGGGTCGCCGCGCCCAAGCAAGGGCGCCAGTTGCCGAAAAACCTTGATGTGGATGAAATGAATCAGCTGCTCGAGGTGGAGCAAGACGACCCGCTGTCGGTACGGGATCGGGCGATGATGGAGCTGATGTATGGCGCAGGGTTGCGTTTGGCCGAGCTGGTGGATCTCAACGTGCGTGATGTCTCGGTACGTAAAGGGGATTTGCGTGTCACCGGTAAAGGGGAAAAGGAGCGTATCGTGCCTTTTTCCGGCATGGCGAAAACCTGGGTGATGAACTGGCTAAAAGTGCGCAACCAGCTCCTCAAAGGGCCAGAAGAGGCGCTATTTATCTCTAAACTCGGCCAGCGAATTTCGCACCGTAGCGTGCAAAAGCGTATGGCGGAGTGGGGACAAAAGCAGGCGGTGAACAGCCATATTAATCCTCACAAACTGCGCCACAGCTTTGCTACTCACATGCTGGAGTCGTCTGGGGATTTGCGGGCGGTGCAAGAGTTGCTTGGCCATGCCGATTTAAGCACCACACAAATTTATACCCACTTGGATTTTCAACACTTGGCGAAAGTGTATGACGCGGCGCATCCTCGTGCCCGCAGTACAGGGGCTCGTAAACCCAGCGCAGGCAAAAAAAACAACTCGGAGTCGTGATATGAAATTTTATCGTCGCTTAAACGCGTTTGATGCGGTGAGTTTTGACTTGGATGATACCTTGTACGATAACTGGCCGGTGATCGCACGCGCGGAGGCGGCGCTAAGCGACTATTTGAGTGAGCACTGCCCACCGCTCGCCGCGCTTGATAAAGCCACCCTTGCGGGATTTCGCCGCCAAGCCCGTGATGAGAACCCTGCCCAACGCTTTGATGTTACTGCGATGCGGGTTGCCCAGCTGACGCTTGCCGGTGAACATGTGGGTTTAACCGCGGAGAAGGCGCGTGCACAAGCCCAAGCGGCGACCACCTTCTTTTGCGGATATCGCAGTGACTTTACTCCGCCGGCGCAAAGTGTGGCTTACTTAAAAGCTTGGTCCGAGAAACTGCCATTGGTGGCCATCACTAACGGTAACGTCGACACCGATGCGATTGGCCTGACGCCGTTTTTCCAGCATATTTTCCGTGCCGGTGAACACGGTGCGGCCAAGCCGAACCCGGAGATGTTTGATAAGGCGGCGCAGGCCTTGGGCATCGCCCCGGCGCGTATTTTACATGTGGGCGATCACTTAAGTTCGGATGTGGCTGGCGCGCGCCAAGCGGGCATGCAAGCTTGTTGGATCCGCCCAGAGCGCCAATCTCCGATGATGCGCAAAGGACGTACCTTACCGGATGTGGCGATCGACGATTTATCTGAGCTCGATACCCTTATTCAGCAGTGGCACCGCTAAACGGTGCCGCTTTGTTTGCGGGCTAGCCAGTTATCGAGGTTAAGCCAACCCGGCCCCCACACACTGACCACCAATAAGATCACGCCCCACATAATGTGGTCATCATAGCCACGCTCCCAGAGCAGTGGATAGGAAGCGACCGCGACAATGTTGAATACAAATAACGCCAAGGTCATGGGACGCGCGAGCAGGCCCAAAGCAACAAATACCGGCAAAATCAGCTCCGCCGCGGTCCCTAAATATGCGGCCAGCTGCCAGGGCAGCCAAGGCACCTGATACTCAAACTCGAACAGGTATAAGGTGCTGTCCCAATTTTGGTATTTGATTAGCCCGGATTGAAAAAAAATCCACGCCACATAGACGCGACCCACCAACAGCAGTAGCGGTTGCAGTGGGGTAAGCGCGCGGGCGAAGGTGTGATTGATTGTGGTTATCCACATGGCTTACTCCTTACCATTGCAGGCAGTCGTTGGGGTGGTAAACGCGTTCATGGCCGCGAGCTCAGACACACACGCCAGTTGTACTTCTGACAGGTGGCCTAATGGTGTGTGGGGGCAGGCTTTTAGTACGCTGACATGACGGGTATTGAGCGTGTACCAATGCACCTTGTCTTGGTGAGCAACCAATAACAAAGATTGCGGCTTCTCGACCACCAAGCCTTCGAACTGCTCGGTGGCGATCGCTTGCCATACGTCACTGACCGCGTAGTCGCTTTCAAATAAACGGGCTTGCTGGTTGAGCGGTAAACAAACTTGCGTTTGTTGCTCAGGGCTTAGCAACGCGAGCGCGCTGCCTTCAAACGCCGGAGAGGGAGGGGCGAGAGTGAGTACCACTTGTGCCCACTCAAAACGGGCAAGCTCGGCGCAACACGGCACGGGCTCGATAATATTGGGTAGGGCGCGCAAGGTCGCATCGAACTGTGCGCCATAGTCTTCCATCACCCCGGTTTGCGGGGGATGCATCATCGCATGATTACGCGCTACCGCATCAAAACACGCCTCACCTAATAGTGCACAGGTCTTGGGATACACGCATTTTAAGGTGTCAGTGAGGGTGACCACATAATGGTTGCGATAAATCTGCAATCGCTTGTCAGCGGCAACACGACGGTCTTTTATCGGCAGCGGTTGTGGATCATCTCGCAATGTGGCAGCAAAGGCCTGCTGCAGGGTTGCCAGCGTCATACCGCCTCCTTGTGTCGAGCCAGTCGGGAGTGGGCTTTGGCCGCTTCTGCTAACAATCGCTCGGGCGAAGGCAAGTCGCTATCCCACTCTATGAGGGTGTGGCGAGGGCCGTGGCGGYCAATCCACTGTTGATAGAGCGTCCACACCGCCTCGCTAACCGGTTGGTTATGGGTGTCTATCCAAATTTCTCCTGCGGGGGTGTGTTTGACGGTAAACCCCGCAAGGTGAATTTCTTTCACCGCATGGGCGGGAATTGCGTCAAGGTAGGTACTGGCGCTAAAATCATGGTTAAACGCGCTGACATGAACGTTATTTAAATCGAGCAGCAAATCGCAGCCCGTGCGAGCGTGCACTTCGGCGATAAATTCCCATTCGTGGTAGTCACCCTGAGCAAAACATAAATAGCTCGATGGATTTTCAATCAGTAGGGGGCGCTGTAGCGCATCTTGAACCTGTTGCACATTGGCGCAAAATACTCGCAATGCCTGCTCGGTATAGGGGAGGGGGAGTAAATCGTGAAAGTGCTGCCCGTCTATCCGGCTCCAACTTAGGTGGTCAGACACAAACAGTGGCTCGACGTGTTTGACCAGTGTACACAGTTTGTCTAAATGGGTCCGATCAAGCGGCTCGTCGCTCCCCAGCGATAATCCCACGCCATGACAGCTGATGGCGTAATCCTCACGTAATCGCATCAGGGTTGAAAAAGCAGGACGGTGAGGGCGGAAATAGTTTTCACTGTGAATTTCTAACCAGCCAAGCTTTGGGCGATATTGGTCGAAGTAGGCGAGATGGGGTTGTCTGAGCCCCACGCCGGTCAAAACGGTTGCCTCATCCATGGTCGCTCCTTGTGATCAAGTGACAAAGCCCGGGGCAAGCCCGGGCGCGCCATATCAGGATGACGAGGTACTGCCGCCAGCTAAGCGATCGCACAAGCCTTCAGGCACCATGACAAACGCATCTTTTTGGCCGTCTTCGGTGGAGGTGCCCGCGCAGGAGCTGGTGTTGGTGGCGCAGTCATTTTGTCCGGCTTTGGCGACGCCATAGCATTTTTCTTTTTCTGCCGCGTGGGCCGGTGCGCTAGTGAGTGTGGTCGCGCCTACAGCCAGTAATCCTGTCACAGCAGCGGCAACCGCTAGGTTAGTGTGTTTCATCATGCTTCCTCTTCTTGTTCCGTATTGGTGTTATCAGCCCACTGATTCGTGGTGGGCATATAAACCAAGATAGGAAAACGCTGCGCAATCTTTCACCACTTAAGCGTTTTTTTGCATGGTGAGGGCTAACTTGTTGAATGTTTGTTTAAAAAAGTTGCGTCGGGATCGGGCGCGCAATTTAGTGGTGAGCTGGTATAATCGCTAACCAGTGTATAAATACCCAGTAAAATGGCAGGTGGCGATGGACGTATCAACTCTTCTTGACGGACTCAACGACAAACAGCGTGAAGCCGTGGCCGCGCCGCTCGGCAACCATTTGGTGTTGGCAGGTGCTGGCAGTGGTAAAACCCGGGTGCTGGTTCATCGTATGGCTTGGCTGATGCGGGTGGAAGAGGCATCGCCGTTCTCGGTGATGGCGGTCACCTTCACCAACAAAGCGGCAGCGGAAATGCGCGGTCGTATCGAGCAATTGATGCAAGGCACCGCCTCTGGCATGTGGTGCGGCACCTTCCACGGCATTTGCCATCGTATTCTCCGTGCCCACTATTTAGACGCCAACCTGCCACAAGACTTCCAAATTCTTGATTCAGATGACCAGCAGCGCTTGCTACGCCGGTTAATCAAAGCGCAAAACTTGGATGAAAAACACTGGCCCGCCAAGCAAGCGAGTTGGTACATCAATGGCAAAAAAGACGAAGGCTTGCGTCCCAAGCACATTGATACCCGCCATGATCCGGTTGAGAGCACTTGGCTGCGGATTTATCAGGCTTATCAAGAAGCCTGTGACCGCGCCGGTTTGGTGGATTTTGCCGAGATCTTGCTGCGAACCTTAGAGTTATTGCGCGATAAAGCGGTGATCCGCGAACACTATCAAGCACGTTTCCAGCACATTTTGGTGGATGAGTTCCAAGATACCAACAACATCCAATATGCGTGGCTGCGTATGATGGCCGGCCAACAGGCGCATGTCATGATTGTGGGGGACGACGACCAATCCATTTACGGCTGGCGTGGCGCGAAAGTCGAAAATATTCAGCGTTTTCTGGACGATTTCACCACCCCGCAGACCATTCGCTTGGAGCAAAACTACCGCTCAACCAGTACGATTTTGCAAGCGGCGAACACCCTGATTGAAAACAATGCCGACCGGATGGGCAAAAGCCTGTGGACCGAGGGCAAAGAGGGTGAGCCCATCTCTGTGTATGCCGGTTTTAATGAACTGGATGAAGCGCGTTTTGTGGTCGGGAAAATCAAAACTTGGCAAGACGAAGGTGGCGTACTCACTGATAGCGCGATTTTATACCGCAACAACGCCCAATCTCGGGTGCTGGAAGAAGCCTTAATTCAAGCCGGCCTGCCTTATCGTATCTACGGCGGCATGCGCTTTTTCGAACGTCAGGAAATCAAAGATGCACTGGCGTATTTACGTTTGATGGCTAACCGCAATGACGATGCGGCGTTCGAGCGGGTGGTAAACACGCCCACTCGTGGGATTGGTGATCGCACCCTTGAGACGCTTCGTGGCGCGGCGCGCGATCGCGGCCAAACTTTATGGCACACTGCCGAGCAAATCTTGGCAGAAAAAGCGCTGGCAGGACGCGCGGCCAATGCATTGGGCCGGTTTATCGAGTTGGTCAATGCGCTAGAAGATGACACCCGTGACATGGCACTGTATCAACAAACCGATGCAGTGATCCGTCACTCCGGCTTGCGTGCCATGTATGAGCAAGAAAAAGGCGAAAAAGCGCAAGCACGCGTCGATAACTTGGAAGAGTTGGTGACGGCCACGCGCCAATTTACGCCGCCCGAGGAGGCGGAAGCGGAAGGCATGACACCGCTGTCGGCATTCTTGGCCCATGCCGCCCTTGAGGCCGGTGAAGGCCAAGCGGACGAGTTTGATGATGCGGTCCAATTGATGACCTTGCACAGTGCCAAAGGCCTCGAGTTCCCCTTAGTCTTTATGGTCGGGGTGGAAGAGGGCATGTTCCCCAGCCAGATGTCAGCCGAAGAAGCGGGTCGCTTAGAAGAAGAGCGTCGCCTTTGTTATGTCGGCATGACGCGAGCGATGGAAAAACTCTATCTGACCTACGCAGAAATGCGCCGTGTGTACGGCAAAGACATGTTTCATAAGATCTCGCGCTTTATTCGTGAGCTGCCCGAGGCCTGCTTGGAAGAAGTGCGTATGCGTGCCAATGTCTCACGCCCTGCTGCAAGCGGTGGTCGTTTTTCCAAAACGCAGACTCAGGAGAACTTTAACCAAACCGGATTTAGTTTGGGTCAGCGGGTTCAACACCCTAAGTTTGGTGAAGGCACCATCATCAACTTTGAAGGCAGTGGCGGACAAAGCCGCGTGCAAGTTGCCTTTAATGGGGAAGGGATTAAGTGGTTGGTGACTCAGTACGCCAAACTGGAAGCGCTTTAATCTCGGCCGCTTAACGCCAAAAAACGTCACATACGCCCAGCCTTGGCTGGGCGTATTGGTATTGACTCCATTGCCTGCACTTTTTCAGCCGCAGCGTTAGCCGAACACGCCGGCTTGCCAAACGACCGCGCCACCTAACAGCAAAAACAACAACGCACACAGGCCATCGATAACCGGGGCGACTTTGGTGAGCACTTGCTGTACGCGACTGCCTGATAGCAGCCAGGCAAGCGACGAAAACCAGCCTAATGAGAGTAGGAACACCACCGCCACGGCCATGGCTTTGCCACTGGCAGACATGCTGGCCGGCACCAAGGTACTCATCAACGAAATAAAAAACACCAAGGCTTTAGGGTTAAAAAGGTTGGTCAGCACCCCTTTCCAAAAGGCCTGTTTTTGGCCGCGTACTGCAGGCGCATCATTGGTGGTTTGCGCCGGCGCTTTGGTGGCGGCGAGCAAACCTTTGATTGCGCTAAGGCCTAAATACATCAGCACACTGCCCCCTGCCACTTGCACCCACATAAACAGTTGCGGGTGCTGATGCACCAACAGACTGATGCCGGTAATGCTCAGTATTGTGTGCGCCAAAATACTGAGCGATAACCCTAGTGCAATCGCCAAGCCAGTAGCACGGCCATAACGGGTTGCATTTTGGAGCACCAAGGCAAAATCGGGCCCGGGGCTGAGCAGTGCAACCATATGCACCCCCGCCAGGGTGGCGAGAATAGTCAGCTCGTTCATCCTAACCTCTTTTTAAGCATGAAAAGGGCAAGATACGCCATAGCCTTCGCAGGAGTATTGTAGATTCTTATCATGGTTAGCGTGCTTGTGAGGGCAGCAGGGCAAAGTGGTTATAAAAAGCACGGACAAAATGTGCTTGATCATGAAAGCCGTGTTGATGGGCAACCGTGCTCAGCGGCGTGCCAGCACGAATCGCTAACAAGCTTGATTCGAGGCGTAAGCAGAGGAAATAGGCGTAAGGGCTCATACCGGTTGAGCGCTTAAACTGGCGACAAAACTGTGGCACGGACCGATGTGTTAGCTGGGCGAGCTGTGACAATTCAACCCCCTCTTCCAAGTGGGCATGCATGTATTCTCGCAACTGCTTAAGCTGCGTTTGGGTGAGAGGTGCTTGTGGATGTTGCGCGTTGTGGGTATACAGCAATGGCTCTATGGCGGCGACTAGCGCGGACTCACAAGCCAGTGAATCGGGCTGGTGTATCAACTGCTCACTCAGTTGATACACGCGTTGCCAGCATGCGCGTGCCAAGGGCTTTGTTGTGAAGGGCATGGTGTCATTACCAATATGATAATGCTCTGTTAGCCATTGCGGTGACAGCGCGATCACGCGATAGCTATAGGCATGTTGGTCGACGGCAGTGCCATCATGTACCTCACCTGGAGGCATAATCACGAGCTCTCCGCGGCGCGCAACATGGCTCGCACCGCGGTAGTAATAACGCTGGGCCCCAGCGGTGATCAGCCCGATATGGTAATCAAGATGATAGTGGCGCTTGAAGGACTCATGATGAAAATGGCCTTCGATAATACGCACGCCGGCTATCTGGGTGGCTTGGTGCTGGGTCGTCAGAGCGTTCTCCTTACTCGTTTAGTCAATCGCCGACGCTTGCTCTAGCGAGGATTTAGGTCGGCGTGCCCGATAGGCATCAAAGCTAAATATCGCCAAGGCGGCCCAAATAAAGGCAAAGGTGGTGGCTTTATCTGGGGTAAAGGGTTCGTCATACAAGCCGACGGCAAGTAAAAACATTAAGCTAGGGCCAATATATTGGAAAAAGCCTAATACCGTTAAGGGTAAGCGGGTGGCGGCGCCGGTAAAGCACAGTAAAGGCACCGTGGTGATCAAACCGGCAGCGGCCAGTAGCATATTGAGGTTGATGGGATTATCGAGCAAGTTGGCGCTGGGGGTATCGGCAAACTGCCAAAGATAAATCAGCGCAACGGGCAAGAGTGTACAGGTTTCCACAAACAACCCTGGCACCGCAGGGAGATTGATTTTTTTGCGCAGTAAGCCGTAAATCGCAAAACTAGTGGCCAGCACCAACGCAATCCAAGGCAGTGAGCCAAAGGTGATCAGTTGTACTAATACCCCCACCAACGCTAGCGCGGCCGCAAGCCACTGTAGACGGCGGAAACGCTCACCAAGAAAGATCATCCCCAGCGCCACGTTCACCAGTGGATTAATGTAGTAGCCAAGGCTGGCATCCAGCATGCGGTTATTGACAATCGCCCAGATAAAAATCAGCCAATTACAGCCAATAAAGCAAGAGGTGAGCATCAGCATCAACAGCTTTTTCGGCTCGCGGATAATCGGCTTGAGCTGATAAAAGCGACGGGTGAAAAAAAGCAGCAATGCCAAAAAGACAAACGACCACAATACCCGGTGCGCTAAAATTTCGGGCGCCGGAATATGGTTGACCGTTTTAAAGTACATGGGGGCGATACCCCACATAATGTAGGCCGCAAGGGCCAGTAACACGCCTTGGCGTGTGCGTTTGGGATCAGGAATCACAGCGCAGTCTCGTTATAAGTGTCGGTCAGGGATGAACACGAACGTGTGCATGTTGCCTAGATGTAACAAGTTGTAAGGGCGGGCGCAAGCACCTTTCTCTGTGCTCAGGGTTTCATCGCTTACGGGGTGTCGGTAGAATGAGCGCCAGTTTGAGTAATGAGCTTGATTATGTCCGCCACCCCCGCCCATGCCGATGCGTCAACCGAAACTGACGCCGCTACCGCTGATCCTGCTGTGAGTCCTGCCCACCAGGTACTCAAAGCGGTGTTTGGTTATCACCAGTTCCGCGAGGGTCAGCAAGCGGTGATTGATGCAGCGATTGCGGGGCGTGATGCCTTGGTGATTATGCCGACCGGGGGAGGGAAGTCACTGTGCTATCAGATCCCCGCGTTGGTGCGCACTGGCTTGACCGTGGTGATTTCACCTTTGATTTCATTGATGAAAGATCAGGTTGACCAGCTTAATGCCAATGGGGTTGCGGCGGCGTGCTTAAACTCAGCGATGACGCCTGAGGCGCAAGCGGATACTTTGCGTGCGCTAAATCAGGGGGAGGTGAAACTACTCTATGTTTCGCCTGAGCGCGCGCTAGGGCGTGACTTTCTCCATCGCTTAACGGAGTGGCAACTGGCGTTGATTGCGGTCGACGAAGCGCACTGTATTTCCCAGTGGGGGCATGATTTTCGTCGTGAATATGCCTCTTTAGGCCAGCTCAAACAGCACTTTCCTGACGTGCCGGTGATGGCGCTGACTGCCACCGCGGATGCCACCACGCGCGAGGATATTTTGTCCCGCCTTGCCCTGCATGATCCGCTGGTACATCTGGGTAGCTTTGACCGCCCTAACATTCGCTACACCTTGCTGGAAAAGCACAAACCTTTGGCCCAATTAGTGCAGTTTCTGAGTGGTCAACGCGGCCAATCAGGGATTGTCTATTGCAATAGCCGTAAGCGGGTTGAGCAAGTCACTCAAAAACTGTGTGATAACAATATGCTCGCCGCCGCTTACCATGCAGGGATGACCACAGAGGCGCGCGGATCAGTCCAAGAGGCGTTCCAACGTGATGATGTCAACATTGTGGTGGCGACCGTGGCGTTTGGAATGGGGATCAACAAGCCCAATGTTCGCTTTGTGGTGCACTATGATGTGCCGCGCAATATTGAATCTTACTACCAAGAAACCGGCCGAGCAGGGCGAGATGGACTGCCGGCTGAAGCGGTGTTGTTGTATGACCCCTCCGACATGGGATGGCTCCATCGCTGCTTGGAAGAAAAGCCGGATGGGCCCCAAAAGCAGGTCGAAAGCCATAAACTGACCGCGATGGGCGCATTTGCTGAAGCACAAACCTGTCGCCGTTTAGTGCTCCTAAACTACTTTGGCGAGCATCGGCAAACCCCATGTGGCAACTGTGATATTTGCCTCGACCCGCCCACCCATTTTGATGGCACCGAACAAGCACAAAAAGCGCTGTCGTGCGTGTACCGTGTTAACCAAAGCTTCGGGGTTGGATACGTGGTGGAAGTGTTGCGCGGGATGCAAAATCAGCGCATTAAAGATCATGGCCATGACAAGCTCTCTACCTACGGCATCGGGCGAGAGTGGAGCCATGAATACTGGGTAAGCATTATTCGCCAATTGATCCATCGCGGTTATTTGGTGCAAAACATTGCCCGTAGCTCGGTGCTGCAGTTAACTGAACAAGCGCGACCATTACTGCGCAGCGAGATTGCCCTTGAGCTGGCGGTACCGCGTATTGGCCTCAGCCCTCGCACCAAGGCCAACAAGCTGAGCCAGCGCCATTACGATAAAAAACTGTTCGCCAAGCTGCGTAAGTTACGTAAAGCCATTGCTGACGAAGAAGATATTCCACCTTATGTGGTGTTTAACGACGCAACCTTGATGGAAATGGCCGAGATGCTGCCGTCATCGCAAGCGGAGCTCCTAGCGGTCAGTGGCGTTGGGCAGCGCAAGCTCGAAAAATTTGGCGATGCGTTTTTGGACTTGATTGACGATCACTTGAGTTTGAGCGAGTACGGCTATGGCACCGAGTAATTGGCAATTGATAGCGTCCGACAACACCTTGGCGTTTTATCAGCCGCAGCTGGATGCGGATAATGGCAAAGAAATCTGTCAGCCATTGCTGCAAGCCCTCGAAGCCTCTGTGCTGGAGTGGCAACAAGACGCGGATATGATGACCTGGCTGATTGATTTTGAAGGCACGCGTTTGATGCTTAAAGCAGCACATTACACCCAGAGCGTGTGGTTAGAAGCGCTGGATGAGGAGGGCGATGAGGTGATTACCTTTTTGCGCCGCTGGTGGACGCGTCATCCGCCTCTTTAAATTGCGCTGGCACCGTCGCTTGATTGCTGTATAATTCGCCACCTCGCGCTGCCTGTAGACGGGTAGCTAAGTATTTTGGGTTCCCTCGCCCCCAATGACAAAAAGGTGCACTATGAGCCACTTTTCTCTTGCTCAGCAGCGTAAAGCGCTGGGTTACCTCGTGATCTTTCATCTACTGATCATTGCCTCCAGTAACTACTTGGTGCAGATCCCCTTTACGGTTTGGGGTTTCCACACCACGTGGGGGGCGTTTACGTTTCCGTTTATTTTCTTGGCCACTGATTTAACCGTCAGGATCTATGGTCCGGCATTGGCACGCCGTATTATCTTGCTGGTAATGGTGCCCTCACTGCTGATTTCCTACGTGTTATCCGTCTTGTTCTATCAAGGCAGTTACCAAGGGTTTGCGGAACTGGGCACGTTTAACCTCACTGTCGCTCGGATTGCGATTGCCAGCTTTATGGCTTACTTACTGGGTCAGATCTTAGATATTCATGTGTTCAATCGGTTACGCCAGCAGCGCCAATGGTGGGTCGCGCCGAGTTGTTCTACCTTGTTTGGTAATGCGTCAGACACACTCGCTTTTTTCGCGATTGCGTTTTACCAAAGCCAAGATGCCTTTATGGCCGAGCACTGGGTTGAAATTGCCTTGGTAGACTATGCCTTTAAGCTGATTATTAGCTTGGGGCTGTTTATTCCTATGTATGGGGTGTTGCTAAACCTGATTATTCGACGAATCACACAGGTGACGCCGTCGGCGACGGTGCAGCAAACGTCCTAATCAGCAGCAGAATAAAGAGTCGCATCGCGGCTCTTTTTTTACGTCAATGCGAGGAGGTGAGATGGAAATTCGTGCTGGGCACTTAGAAGATGCGGTAACGGTGCTTAACAGCGTGCCCGAGTTGGATGCAGGTGTATCCTTGGATCAATGTCACGCGCGATTAGCGGGACGCAAAGCATTGGCATTAGTCGCATACCAAAACGGTGAGCCTGTCGGTGCCAAAATAGGCTATGCCACCAGTCAGACGCAGTTTTATAGCTGGCTGGGCGGGGTAACCAAAGCGGCCCGAGGTCAAGGAGTGGCGAAAGCGCTACTCAAGGCTCAAGAAGCGTGGGTAGCGGCTTCTGGCTATCAAACGCTTGCTGTCAAATCACGTAATCGCTTCACCGCGATGGTGTGCATGCTGATGCGTCATGGCTATCAGATGGTTGCGGTGGAGCAAAAAGGTCAGCCTGCCGATTACCGGCTTTATTTTGAGAAGCAGATCAATAAATGTACAGCGAGTGAAAAAATAAGCGTATTTTTTTCTTGATAAACGATAATGAGAATGGTTATTATTAGCTTGCACTCAGGGCCAAGCCCACATGCTCAGCTCTGAAGGCACGACATTGCTCACATTGCTTCCAGTGTATTAGCGGGGCGCTTATCAAACAGTGATTAAGTTAGCCTATTTTTGCTAGGCGACACCTCTCAGGGTGTCGCTTTTTTCTTTTCTGGGCACTGGCTTTTCGAACCAAAGTTGTTAGCGTGATGACTAAAGTTGTTAGCGTGATGACTTTGGGTGCAATAACAGTTTGATGACAGCGAGTGAGTCTGAGCACAAGATCAATAAATGAAAAAGATTCTCAACTAAGTGTTGAAAATGGGAATGAGAATGGTTATTGTTAACTTGCGTTCAGGGCAAAGCCCACATGCTCAGCTCTGAAGGCACGACATTGCTCACATTGCTTCCAGTGTATTGGGGCCAGCAAACTGTTCTGATTACAGCTTTGTTTTTGCGCTCACTTGTTATAGCGACGCCCATCTCGGCGTCGCTTTTTTCTTTTTCTCTGCTGCGTTTCTGTGCGGATGAGCGTGTCTTAGGCGAGTTCTACCAATTTTTTCACCATCCGATTGATCCCACTGGCGGCATCCAGTACTGACGTCGCGAGCATATAGGCGGGCGTGGACAGGAGATGGTGGCGCTGATCTAATACATAATCTGATACCGGACACTCAATATGTTCACCGCCCATCCGATTAAAGGCGGCAGCGATATCGGGCTCATTGCCAATGGTGCCCTTGACGCCTTTTGGATAGATCTGCGGGATCATGATGGGGGCAATACACATGTAGCCGGCGGGCTTTTCTGCACGGGCGAAGGCTTGGCAAACCGCAAACATCTCTTGATTGACTTGCACCGGATCGCCATTGTAAGCAAAGTCCGATAAGTTTTTCGCGGCGCCAAAGCCGCCGGGAACCAGTAAGGCGTCGAAGTGGTCGACGTTTAAATCCGTTAGCGGAAGAATCTCCCCACGAACAATACGGCTGGCTTCGGTGAGTACATTGCGTGTCTCGTTCATCGCTTCGCCGGTACGATGATCGATCACATGGTGCTGATCGATATCTGGTGCGAAGCATTGCCATTGGGCATCGTTTTGCTCGAGGGCAAGCAGGGATAGGACTACCTCTTGGATCTCGGCACCGTCAAACACGCCGCAGCCAGATAAGATAACAGCCACCTTTTTCATGATGCTCTCCTTGTATCGAGATTAAAATTATCGCAATCAATGTGGATAATCGACCAAACGCGTCTACGCTTAATTGCGTTCAACAGTGTCGCATTGGTGCTGGGTTAAGCGAAATAGTAGCCAAGTTCGATAACTAAATTGGTGATTATCTCCGCAGTTTGTGATGACTTTCTCTGCAACCTCATGCAGAGCAAGTGATTTCTTTTTCCACACCCAAGGATCCTTTTTCGATCAAGATCCTTTTTGCGCTATTCGGGATAAGTGTTTGTTTTTAAGGTGTTTAAAAATCAAAATTCATGAGTATTTAGACGAAATCAAAACCCTATAAAATATTTACCAACAAACTTATCCACAGCTCAGGCTATGGATGTGAAAAACCGTGGTTAACAGGAATGACGACTCGTGGCATGCTTAGCAGCTAACGTGTTTAACTGGCAACCAAGATTCTGATATGGCAACTCTTCCCGACAATCCGTTAATCCTCGTGGATGGCTCTTCGTACCTTTACCGGGCATACCATGCTTCTCCTAATCTCACCAATAGCCAAGGTGAACCCACCGGGGCTGTATTTGGGGTAGTGAACATGCTGCGTAGTTTGTTGCGACAATTTCCCCATTCACATGTGGCGGTGATTTTTGATGCCAAAGGGAAGACGTTTCGTGACGATATGTACGAGCAGTACAAAGCCAACCGTCCACCCATGCCAGATGACCTACGCGGGCAAATTGAACCTTTGCATAAGATTATTAAAGCCATGGGTCTGCCTTTACTCGCGGTAGAAGGGGTGGAGGCCGATGATGTGATTGGCACGCTCGCCACTCAAGCCTCAAAAGCGGGAATGCCGGTCCTGATCAGCACGGGTGATAAAGACATGGCGCAGCTGGTGGATGAGCATGTCACCTTAATCAACACCATGACTAATGTGGTGATGGATCCTGAGGCGGTGCGTGAGAAGTATGGCTTTGGTCCTGAGCATATTATTGATTACCTTGCCCTGATGGGCGACAAAGTCGATAACATTCCTGGCGTACCGGGTGTGGGCGATAAAACCGCGACCGCGTTGATTGCCAATCTAGGCGGCTTGGATGATATCTACGCGAACCTCGATAAGATTGCAGCGCTCAGCTTCCGCGGCGCGAAAAGCATGGCGAAAAAACTGACTGAGCATCAAGACGCCGCTTACCTGTCTTATCAGCTCGCCACGATTAAATTAGATGTTGAACTGGATTTCACCCCTGAACAGCTGGTCAAGCAAGAGCCTGATAATGACACCTTGGTGGCCATGTATCGTGACTTGCAATTCCGCCGCTGGCTTAAAGAGTTGGATGAAGGCGATGCGCCGGAAGAGGCGGTGTCTGATGAACCTATCCCACAAGAAACCACGATTGACCGCAGTGGCTACCAGACCGTTCTGACTCGCGACGCACTGGACTCTTGGCTGAAGAAAATTCGTGACGCTGAGGTAGTTGCGGTCGATACGGAAACCGATAGCCTCAACTATATGGAAGCCAATCTGGTTGGTATTTCATTTGCCGTCGCGCCAGGTGAAGCGGCCTATGTACCGGTAGCGCATGATTATCTGGAAGCGCCGGCTCAATTATCGCTGGATGAGGTGCTGGAGGTGTTGCATCCTTGGTTGGAAGATCCCTCAGCGGCGAAAGTCGGCCAGAATCTGAAATATGATGCCAGTGTGTTTGCGCGTCACGGGATCACCTTAAAAGGGATTGCCTATGACACCATGCTGGAATCGTACGTCTATAACAGTGTGGCAGGACGCCATGACATGGACAGCCTCGCTGAACGCTACTTGCAGCACACCTGCATCAGTTTTGAAGACATAGCTGGGAAAGRCAAGAAACAACTGACCTTTAACCAAATCCCTCTTGAGCAAGCGGCACCTTATGCGGCGGAAGATGCCGACATTACGTTGCGTTTGCACCAATATCTGATTGGTAAAGTCACCAGTGACGAGAAACTGAAAACCATCTTTGAGTTCTATGAGATGCCACTAGTCAGCGTGTTGTCGCGTATGGAACGTCATGGTGTGCTAATTGACAAAGACAAGTTGGCGACCCAATCAGAAGCGTTGCATACTCGTTTGATTGAGCTTGAGCGTGAAGCGTTTGAGATTGCCGGCGAAGAGTTCAACTTAAGCTCGCCCAAGCAACTGCAAGCGATTTTGTTTGAGAAAATGGGCCTGCCGGTGGTGAAGAAAACCCCATCAGGTAGCCCTTCAACCAATGAAGAAGTGCTGCAAGAGCTCTCACTCGATTACCCGCTGCCAGCGCGGATTTTGGAATACCGTGGGCTGGCAAAGCTCAAATCGACCTACACGGATAAATTGCCGCGCATGATCAATGCGCAAACCGGCCGTGTGCACACCTCTTATCATCAAGCCGTCACCGCGACGGGGCGCTTATCGTCCACCGATCCGAACTTACAAAATATCCCCATTCGTAACGAACAGGGTCGTCGTATTCGTGAAGCCTTCACCGCGGAACCGGATCATACCATTTTGGCGGTCGATTACTCGCAAATCGAATTGCGGATTATGGCGCACCTATCCGGTGATAAAGCCTTGCTAGAAGCGTTCCGTGACGGTAAAGATATTCACGCCGCCACCGCAGCGGAAGTGATGGGGGTAAGCCTCGACGAGGTCACCAGCGAGCAGCGACGCCGCGCTAAAGCGATCAACTTTGGTCTGATTTATGGCATGAGTGCTTTTGGTCTGTCCCGTCAATTAGGGATTGGCCGTCAAGAAGCACAAAGCTATATGGATACCTACTTTGAGCGCTACCCTGGTGTAAAGGCCTACATGGACCGCACCCGTGAGCAAGCGGCGGAAAAAGGCTATGTAGAAACCATTTTCGGTCGCCGTCTCTATTTGCCGGAAATTAAATCGCGTAATGGGATGCGTCGTAAAGGGGCAGAGCGCGCGGCAATCAATGCGCCGATGCAAGGAACGGCGGCCGATATTATTAAGCGTGCGATGATACTGGTTGATCAATGGATTCAAGCCAATGCCGCGGATGACGCCCGTCTGGTGATGCAAGTTCACGATGAACTGGTACTGGAAGTTAAAACGTCATCTTTATCCAAAGTTGAAAGTGAAGTACGGAAACTGATGGAGTCGGCGGCGGACTTGGACGTGCCGCTGATTGCCGAGTCTGGACACGGTAATAACTGGGGTGAAGCCCACTAAATCACGGCTTTTCCTGTGGTTTAATAACAAAAAAGTTAAAGCCGACATCATGTCGGCTTTTTTTTCGTCCGTTTATCTTGCTGTTTTGACGTCTTTTTGCACATTTCGATACAAATTTATGAAAAAAAATTACGTAGGATACTTTTCAACGCTGTGCATTTGATATACAGTTATTGGCGTAGGGTACAGAGGTAAGATGTTCTATCTTTCAGACCTTTTGTTTCACGTTATTGGATTTGGCTGATTCAGCAGCCCCAGTCAGGATACTGACTGGGGCTTTTTTTATTGGAAATTTCCCAACCGATGAAGACACCCTGCCACTGCCTTTTTATGTTTCGCTGACTCGCTTATCCTCATTCTTTTCAAAAAAATTAGAGTAATTACTTTAATTCTAGTGATGAGCTTGGTTATAATGCGCGCAGCTTCTTGTTCTTTATGTGTCTACGGGGTCTTATCAGATCGCTTACGCACAAAGATTCGCCGATCCTGTCTTAGGGTCGGCTTTTTTTTGGCAATTTTGCTCGAAGTGATGGTTTTGTGACCTTGAGGCAGGAATCAAAGTGAATGTGCGGCGAGACTAATGGTTCGACAAAGCGATACTTGCGTTATGGGCGATTGTCTATAAAACTTGTCGCGATAATAAGATAAATCCTATTTCTCTCCCGTTGCCCCACCTGTTCAGGTGGGGACTTTATTTTCTCTGCCATCTTCAGGCTAGACGAGCTCATAAATGCAGCTTACTCGGCGTATAAGAGGCGATCACTCCGGCTCCGCATCAGGGGCAGTCTCGTCGAGAACGGTCTCCTCAGGCGCTTGGTGGTACCAAGTGTCGAGCTTACGACGAAGCTTATCGACGCCAATGCCTTTTAGGGATGAGAACAATTCAATCTCTACATCGCCACAAAACGCCAGTGCGGCTTCACGGATCTTCATCAGTTGTTGCTTACGGGCGCCGGATTTTAGTTTATCGGCTTTGGTCAGTAACACCATGACAGGCAGGTTGGATTGCACTGCCCAATGAATCAACTGTTGATCAAGATCCTTCATGGGATGACGAATATCCATCAACACCACCAGTCCGCCCAACTGCTCGCGTTTTTGTAGGTATTCACCCAGCGAACGTTGCCACTTTTCTTTCATCTCCAGTGGCACTTGGGCAAAACCATAGCCGGGCAGGTCGACAATATGGCAACCATCGTCCACCTTAAAAAGGTTAATTAATTGTGTCCGCCCCGGCGTCTTACTGGTCTTTGCAAGGCTCTTTTGGTCACAAAGACGGTTAAGGGAGCTAGACTTGCCGGCGTTGGAACGACCAGCAAACGCGATTTCTATCCCAGTATTATCAGGCAGATGGCGAATATCGGGTGCGCTGGTAACAAATTGGGTGTTACGGTAATTAAGCGATTGCTCCACTGTTAACTCCGTCTCGTCTTGGTGTAGTAGACTGATTACTTTTGTGTGAATTTGTGTAAAATAACCGTGCTCGGTTTTTGATCGGTTATTGTACCATGACGGTAACGAAGTAGTGGTACTGGAAGCTTGATAATTATAAATGGAATGTCATGAAGAAATTAGCGCTAATATTGACCCTCCTCGCCAGCGCCTCAGCCTGGGCCCAAGGAGATGCTGAAGCGGGCAAAGCAAAAGCCAATACCTGTGCCGCCTGTCACGGTGCCGATGGTAATAGCATTTTGCCTGACTACCCCAACTTGGCGGGTCAGCACGCCAACTATATTGAAAAGCAATTAAAGGAATTTAAGCTCGGCGCGCAAAGCGGCGGAGAGCAAGGTCGTTACAATGCTGTGATGGCAGGCATGGTTGCACCGCTTTCAGAGCAAGACATGGCTGATCTCGCGGCTTACTATGCGACCTTGACGCCTAAGCCTGGCACTACGCCTGAAGGCTCGGTGGCGATTGGCCGTCAGCTTTATATGGCAGGTGATCCTGAGCGTGGCATTGCAGCCTGTACTGCGTGTCATGGTCCGCGCGGTAATGGTACGCCTTCTTCTGGTTTCCCCAAAATTTCTGGCCAGCCCGCGAAATACCTAGCGAGTCAGCTGAAAATGTTCCGCGATGGTGATCGTCATAACGATATGAATCAAATGATGCGCTCAGTAGCGGCGAAGTTGACCGACAACGAGATTGATGCGTTGTCAAAATATCTTGGTGGTCTGCACTAAGACAGCATCGCCTCGCAGCGACACGCACACATATCGAAAGCGAAAGGGGCGCAGGCCGCTTTCGCTTTTTTGTTGCCTGACGTCTTACCCGCTTAGCGTTTGCCTTCGGTTTTTTACTCATACGAACCGACTCCACGCACCTGACCCTATTGACGCAGATAGCTGCACCGCGAAAAGAGCGACTTTTTTTGTAAGAGATCGCCTATAGATTGCCGTGAAAATAGATATGATTTATGCGAGACAATAAAATATAAACATACTATTCAGCGACTTATGGCTTAATGTCGTTTTGTTTCCATCTGTTTTTTGGCTGTAATTCTAGGCAATGATTATGGTTGTAGTATTCTATCCCCATCGACAGGACGTTGATGCATCCCCCGCACGGAGCGCGGGAGAAACGCTAGGAAGGTGACGCCACCAAGGTGGTGCGCATGGAGCGCGTTAGCACAAGGAGTGTGATGCACGAGGACAGTGCCGTGGTTGTCATGATGACAAGGACGCAGGATGCGACCGTTAGGCAGGTAGCCACCACAGCAACAGGACGTTGATACAAAGGGCGCACAGCGCCATCAAGCAGGGACGAAAGACGTACCAGGACGGACGACACCCGCTTATATCGCTCAGGCGATACCGCGACAGGCTTTATGCCTGTCGCTTTTTTATTGACCCACTTTCTGCTACATTCGCGCCAGCTTCTGGCATTGAAGAATGATATGCAGCATTGCCCATTATGTGCGCACCAAGGCGTACACCCTTACCATAGTGATAAACAGCGAGCATACTTCCAGTGTGCAGTGTGTGAGTTAGTCTTCGTTGACCGTGATGCGTTGCTATCGGCGGATGACGAGAAGGCGATTTACGACTTACACCAAAACCATGCTGAGGATGAAGGCTATAAACGTTTTCTGTCCCGCCTGTTCACACCGTTAATGACACGGTTACCCCAACATGCTTACGGGCTCGATTTTGGTTGTGGACCGGGGCCGGTATTGGCGAGAATGCTGACTGACGCAGGGCACACGATGGCCTGCTATGATCCCTTCTATGCGCCAGATGCACAGGTCTTAGAGACGCAGTATGACTTTATTACCTGTACAGAAGCTATCGAACACTTTTATCAACCCGACGTGGCTTGGCAACAATGGCAAGCCATGCTAAAGCCCGGTGGATGGCTTGGGTTGATGACCAAGTTGGTCACAGACCAAGCGGCATTCTCACGTTGGCATTACAAAAATGACCCCACACACGTGAGCTTTTTTAGCCGTCATACTTTTGAGTTTTTAGCCGCACAATCGGGCCTTGCGCTTGAATTTGTTGGCAACGACGTAATTTTAATGAGGAAACCACTGTCATGACGCGTAAAAAGAAAACGCGCCGCGTAGGATCGGAAGGCCCGGCGCAATACGTAGATAAAAATCAGAATGAACAAGATCGCATTGCGCGTATGCTGAAAAAGCAGAAAAAGCGCAAAGGTAAAAAAGCCGGCTCGCGTCATTCGGAAGAAAGTAAAACGCAAACGCGCCGCAGCGGAGGTAATAAAGACCCGCGCATTGGCAGTAAAAAGCCTATCCCACTCGGGACGGATGCGGTGAAACCAAAGCAGCCTAAACTCACGCCTGAGCAAGAGCTTGCCAAACTCGAGCAAGACCCTCAACTGAATGTGTTGTTGGATCGTATCGAAAACGGTGAGAAGTTAGGCTCTGGTCTGCAAGCGTATGTGGATGAGAAGCTCGATCGCATTGAAGTGCTGATGGATAAGCTTGGTTTACTCAATGACGACGACACTGATGAAGACGACCTGCTGGCGAAATTTGAACAACAGGACGACTAACGAGGAGTAACAGGTGCAGGATTGGATCTGGGTATTAGCCGGACTAGGCGGATTAATTATTCTCGGCCTATCCATTTATGCGGGGGTGTTGCTGGCTAAATTAAAACGCCAAAACACCTTACAAGCGCAGCAAAAAGAGGCTGCGATTGCCAAGCGCAACGATAAAATTGTCGAGAGTGTCGACGTGATTGCGTTTGCCGCACTTAACGATCAGTGTGATTTATCGGAAGCGGCGATTCGGCTCTATATGATCATGGATCATTTGCAAGGCGATAAACGGGTCGAGTTTGATAGCCGTTACCCCGCATTGTTTGAGCTGTATGAAGCGGTGAAAGATACCCCACGCGGCGAGGCGCGCAGTGCGCTGAAAAAGAAAGAGCGTATGAAGTTTGACTTAGAACGGGCGAAACACGAAGCGCGCCTTGAGCAAGCGATTAAGGCCGAGTTGGCCGAGATTCTCGCGTTTACGGGCGGTCGCCATATCCCTGATCATATCCTGACCCATTAAAGCCAGTCGCGCGGTCTATCTTCTGACCGCGCAATACCCCTATAATTATTGGGCGAAACTCGATCTCACCGACATTTTCGCATCGCTAGCGCCGGTTTGTGCTCAACACATCACCAAAAGCTGTGGCACACTAGGCGCTGTTGTCCTGAGCGCTCTTTGCGGAATTGTAAGCCATGTCCTCACCACAAGTTATTTGGGATCAAGCCCTTATCAATAAGTACAACTATTCAGGGCCCCGCTATACCTCGTATCCTACCGCGTTAGAATTTCACGAAGCCTTTACGGCCGCTGAATTTGATATGGCCTGTAGCCAGTATCCTGACCGGCCCTTATCGCTCTACGTGCATATCCCGTTTTGCCATAAGCTTTGCTATTACTGTGGCTGTAATAAAGTGGTGACGCGCCATCAGCATAAAGCGGATGAATACCTGGATGCGCTAGAGCATGAAATTCGCCAGCGCGCGTTTTTGCTGGGCACGCGTCGCGTGACTCAATTGCATTGGGGTGGAGGGACGCCGACATTTTTAACCAAACCGCAAATATCCCGTTTGATGAATTTGTTGCGTCAAGAGTTTCACTTTGAGGCTGAGGCAGAAATCAGCATTGAGGTGGACCCGCGTGAAATTCCATTGGACATGCTTGATCATTTGCGCGGTGAGGGATTTAACCGTATTAGCATTGGCGTGCAGGACTTTGATAAAAAAGTGCAGCAGTTGGTCAATCGAGAGCAAGACGAAGACTTTATCCACGCCTTGGTTGAGCGTGCGCGTGAGCTGGGATTTCGATCCACCAATCTTGATTTAATTTATGGTTTACCCACACAAACGCCAGCGGGTTTTGCCAAGACCTTAGAGCAAGTACTGACGATGCGTCCGGGACGTTTGTCGGTGTTTAATTATGCGCATTTGCCATCGCTGTTTGCTGCGCAGCGCAAAATTAAAGACGACGACCTCCCATCGCCAGATGCCAAGCTGACTATGCTGCAAGAGACCATCACCACATTAACCGATGCTGGCTACCAATTTATCGGTATGGACCACTTTGCTCTGCCCGATGATGAATTGGCTGTCGCTCAGCGCGAAGGGCGTTTACACCGCAATTTCCAAGGTTACACCACGCAAGGTGATTGTGACTTACTGGGGTTGGGGGTGTCGGCAATTTCGATGATTGGCGATTGTTACGCGCAAAACCAAAAGGACATGAAGCAGTATTATCAGCAAGTGAATGCTGAGCGCCATGCATTATGCAAAGGCGTGATGCTAGAGCGCGATGACCGGATCCGCCGTGATGTGATCAAAGCATTGATGTGTAATTTTTACTTGGATAAAGCCCAGATTGCGGCCGAGTATGACATCGACTTTGATGGCTATTTTGCCGAGGATCTGAAACTCTTGCAGTGTTTTGTCGATGATGGCTTGGTCGCCTTGACCGACACCAGCATTGCTGTGACCAAAACGGGGCGCATGTTGATTCGTAACATCTGTATGAGTTTTGATGTTTATTTACGGGATAGGGCTCGCCAACAACAGTTCTCGCGAGTGATTTAAACAAAAAAACCGCCAAACGGCGGTTTTTTTGTGTCGCTTGGTTCGCAAATTAGCGGGCCGCGGCGTTGGCGGTCAGTGCCGCTTTCTCACTGTCAGACAAGAAAGCAATGGTCAGGCCATTTTCTTGTAGTGTGTGGATTTGCGCAGTAGTTAAGCCCGCCGCTGGGGCAGCCACTTCGTATTCATACGGGAGTTCAATGCCTTCGACGGCGGGATCGTCGGTATTTAACGAAGCCAGAATACCGTGATCGAGGAACTGACGTACCGGGTGCTGAGACAAATCCGCCACCGTACTGGTTTGAATGTTCGACGTTAGGCAGCTTTCAATCCCGATACGGTTTTCGGCCAAGTAGTCCATCAGTTTTGGATCCTCAATGGCTTTAACCCCGTGCCCGATTCGGGTCGCGCCGAGTTCATTAATGGCTTGCCACATGCTGGCCGCACCCGCGGCTTCACCCGCGTGCACGGTCACTTGCAGATCGCTGGCACGGACTTTGGTGAAGTGTTGGGTAAATTGATCGCCAGGTTGGCCCAGCTCATCACCGGCCAGATCGATGGCGACCAATTGATGCTTCTGGGTCAGCAAGGCATCTAGCTCCGCCATACAAGCTTGAGGGCCAAAAGTGCGGCTCATGATGCCAATCAGGTTGGTTTTTACGCCAAAGTCACGGCTACCGGCTTGCACGCCATCGACCACGGCTTCCACCACGCCTTCCAGAGGCAGTTGATGTTTCATCGCCATGTAGTAAGGCGAAAAGCGTAGTTCCGCATAATCAATGCGTGCGTTTAATGCGTCTTCGACGTTCTCATACGCCACACGGCGCACTGCATCCAAATCACCCAGCACGGCGACGCCCCAGTCCAGCTTGGACAAAAACGCGACCAGATCCGGCTCGTTTTCAACCACTTGCACGTGTGGGCGTAGCGCATCGATGTTGGTTGCCGGCAGAGGCATCGCGAATTTTTGCCCCAGCTCTAAAATGGTCTCGATACGGATGTTGCCGTCCAGATGGCGGTGTAAGTCCGTCAAGGGTAGGTCTTTTCTTATCATCATCGGTTCCCAGCAGGTGAGTTGGCGCTCAGTATAGCGATTGACCATCACATCGTCAGTAGCCAGTATGCCGATGATGTGACAACTATCGCGTGGGGAGCTTATCCGTTACCCGTTCTGTTGGCAGTTCGGCCAAAGGAAGCGGCTTGGCAAACAAGAACCCTTGGGCGTAGTGGCAGCCAATTTCACGCAGTCGAATCGCTTCTTCTTGGGTTTCAATCCCTTCGGCAACGAGGTGGACGTCCATGCCACGGGTCATGGCTACTACGGCTTCAATGATGCGCTGGTTGGTCACATTTTCAGTCATCGAATGCACAAAGCTGCGATCGATTTTTAAGCTATCAAAGGCCATCTGGTGAAGGTATGCCAAAGACGAATAGCCGGTCCCAAAATCGTCGATGGCTATTTTGATGCCCAACGATCGGATTTTAGTTAACCCCGATGTCGCCAGTTGTTCGTGGCTCATCAGTTGAGATTCGGTGATCTCTAAGGTGAGGTTATCGGCGGGCAAGCGGGTACGCGACAGGACATCTTGCAACTTATCGATAAAATCAGCGGATAAAAGCTGGCGGGCGGATAAGTTTACGTGCAGCTGAAAATCCGCTGCCCACATGCCTTTTTCGATTTGAGCGACGGTATCGTACGCGGCCTGTTCAAGCACTTGCATACCAATTTGGTTGATTAAACCGCTTTGTTCGGCCACCGGAATAAATTCGGCGGGCGACACCATGCCCCGACTGGGACTTTCCCACCGGACTAGTGCTTCGGCGCCACAGAAACGGCCATCAACAAGACGCACAAGAGGTTGATAGTAAACCACAAATTCATGGTGCTGTACGGCATGATGAAGCTCGAGCAGCAAGCGCGACTGCTCTTGGACACGCGCTTGCATACTGGCCTCAAAGAAAACATAGGCATCGGTTTCACTGCGTTTTGCTTCACTCAGTGCCAATCCTGCGTGTTGCAATCCTTCATAAATGGCATCGCCAAAGGTGTGGCCAAAGACTACCCCAGCACATGCATCGACCAAGACCTCATCGTTACCGATTTTGACCGGACGCTTGAACAGGCTGAGCAATTGATTCACCAAGGCTTCTGACTGAGTGCGATTGGTGGTGTTGGGGGCCAGCACTGCAAACTCATCACCGCGAATCCGTGACACCAACATCCCAGTGCCATCCGCGAGATCGGTTAAGCGCTGAGCAATGGTGCACAGGAGTTGATCGCCGCCGTCTTGGCCTAGACTGTCGTTGATGTTGCGAAACCCGTTGATGCCGAGGATCACTAAAGTGTTGGGCGCGTGATAGCGGATGGTGTTGGCTTGTTCTAATAAGCCTTCTCGGGTGTACAAACGGGTTAAGTTATCTTGACGGACCTGTAGACGTAATGCATTGAACGAGTCCTGCACTTTGTCGGACATGTTGTTAAAGGCATCTTTAAGAATGGCGATTTCTCGCAAACTGGCAGAGGTGTTGATCCGATACGTCAGGTTCCCTGAAGCAAGCTTGGCGGCAGCTTCCGCGGTATCGCGCAAAGGGCGGGTGAGCTGGCGAATAATCAAATACACTACCATTAACCCAACTAGCGCCATGGCTATCACCAGGTAGACACTGATCTTTTGTTGGTTGAGTAAGCTCTCCAGCAATAACTGATCGGGCAAGGCTACCACCACATACCAGTCGTGCTGGAAAGGTGCCGCCATATCTACCTTCTTGATCGTGCCGTAAAAATTGCCCTGATCGGCAATCTTAAAATAAAAAGGCTGCCCCAATTGCGAGGGAACAGGAGGCCAGTCATTGGAGATATTCCTGATGGTATTGTTGAGCACCGAGTTATTGGTCACGCTCGGGAAATGAAGAATATTGGTCGGGCTGTCTTGGCCGCTGTGTGCCAGCATGCGCCCTTCACTATCGACAATAAACAAGGCACCGCCCAGCTTTTGCTGACGCTCACTTAAAAACTGATTGAAAGCGGTGAGTTTAATGTCGCTGGCAACCACGCCCCATACTTTGTCGTTTATTTGGATGGGGGCAATGGCAGAGAGCGAGACTTCTCCCACCTCATCGGCATCGCGATAAATATCGGTCCAGCGTGGCTGCTCACGGTTAAAGGCAGGAATGTACCAAGGGCGCACACGGGGATCGTAATCCCCGTCTTGATAAATCACATTAGATAAAGGCGTACGCCCATCGAAGATGCGCAAGGCGCGGTCGGTATCATCACTGCGCTCCATGAGTACGTATTGGCCACTGTCGCTTTTGCGATAGCCGTAATAGTCGCCGCGGGCATCGACACCAATGCTCAACACCTGCATATGAGGCATGGCTTGAAAAAGTGAGGTATAGCTGTTGAGCAAGTAATTGCGAATGTCTTGTGGGGTGGGATTGCGATCTTTCGCCCACGCTGCCACGCTGTCAGCGACAAAGACATTGGCGTAAAACGGATTTTCGAGGTATTGACGTAAGTCCTGCTCTATCCCCTGAGAGTAGTCGGTAAGCAGTAACTTACCGACGAAACGCGAACTGGACTGGTAATGATTGTTGATTGTAAAAACGATCACAATCAGTGTCAGCGTGAGTACGAGAAACACGGGTAACATGACAGCTGCTCGAATCGAAAGGGGACGCATGTTTCTCATTAGTACAACAACTTAACTCTTCTCAAGAACCCAACACAATTGGCGGATTGTACCCCAATCACTGTTATTAAATTTAGCAGAGGTTCAAAGTGTTTGAGTTTTAATAATGAGTCATGACTCAATATTAAGCTCTTTTAGCTTACGGGTGAGTGTATTTCGTCCCCATCCGAGTATTTTCGCTGCATCCTGCTTGTGACCATGGGTGTGTGCCAATGCTGACTCCAACAATATGCGCTCAACACTCGGCAGTGCCTGTTGCAAAATGCCGTGTTGGCCGCTGGCAATCGCATGCTCTGCCCATTGCGCTAATGCGTGCTGCCAGTCTTGCTCTTCGTTCTCGGCTAGGCGGGTGGGCTGGTGAAGCAGCTCGCGAGGTAAGTCGCTGGGTAACACCTCATTGCTACTGGCCATGACGGTTAACCATCGGCAGGTATTTTCTAGCTGACGTACATTCCCCGGCCAAGGTAGCTGGCTCATGATGGCTTTGGTATCTGGATGGAGCTGTTTGGCTTCGACGCCGAGCTCTTCCGCGGCGCGGGCGAGAAAATACTGACACAACTGAGGAATATCTTGGCGTCGGTCTTTAAGAGACGGTAAATGGACGCGAATGACATTCAGGCGGTGGAACAAGTCTTCTCGAAATGCGCCTTCGGCCACCAAGCGCTCTAAATCTTGGTGAGTGGCGGCGATGATCCGCACATCCACATCCACGGCGGCGTGACCACCGACGCGATAGAATTGGCCATCCGCCAGCACACGCAGCAAACGTGTTTGCACATCCAGTGGCATATCGCCAATTTCATCGAGGAATAACGTGCCGCCATTGGCTTGCTCAAACCGTCCTTGGCGCACCGAGTTTGCACCGGTAAAGGCGCCTTTTTCGTGGCCGAACAGTTCAGATTCAATCAAATCTTTGGGAATCGCGGCCATATTAAGTGCGATAAAAGCATGGTCAGCGCGGGGGCTATGGCGGTGCAATGCTTGCGCCACTAACTCTTTCCCTGTGCCAGATTCACCGTTAATCAAGACTGAAATCGATGAACGAGAAAGACGACCTATGGCGCGAAACACTTCTTGCATGGCGGGCGCTTCACCAATGATTTCYGGCATGTCCGCTTGAGAAGGCTGGGTGGTTTGCTGCTTTTGCTGCTCTTTGCGATGTGCCAGTGCACGCTCGACTAAGGCTAGGGCTTCATCAATATCAAATGGCTTCGGCAGATACTCGAATGCGCCCTTTTTGTAAGCATTCACCGCGGCATCCAAATCTGAGTGTGCGGTCATAATGATCACTGGCAAATCCGGATGTTGCTCATGAACACGATGGAGAAGGGCGAGCCCATCCGTGCCCGGCATGCGGATATCGGAGACCAACACATCGGGTGTTTGCTCGCGGAGTGCGCTTAACACACTGTCGGCATCACAAAATGTCTGACACGCTAAATTGGCGGCGCTTAAGGTGCGCTCCATGACCCAACGAATGGAACTGTCATCATCAACAATCCAGATGGTTCCTTTACTCATGCGTGGTGTCCTTTTCAATAATCGGTAATTGGATGATAAAGCAGGTGTGTCCCGGCCAGCTATTAACCTCAATCTTTCCTTTATGCTGATCAATGAGGTGGTGGGTAATCGCAAGCCCGAGGCCATTTCCGTTCACTTTGCTGGTGACCATGGGGTAAAACAAGGTGTCTTGTAGCTCGGGGCTGATGCCCGGCCCATTATCGATAATCTCGATTTGTGCCACGACACGATGACGCATGCCATGAATCACGGTTTGAAACCCTGTGCGTGTACGCAAGGTAATTTGTCCATCGGCTTGCTCGCGCACCGCGTCGGCAGCATTGGCCACCACGTTGAGAATCGCTTGCTCAAGTTGTTCGGGATCCATGTCAAAATCCGGCAAGCTAGGGTCGTAGTCGCGAATGATATCGACTGCGCCCTGCGTGTCGAGATTGACTAACTGACGGACCTTTTCCAGCACCACATGAATATTTTGCTTTTGTCGCAGCCCCGGACGTTGCGGGCCCAGTAGTCGGTCGACGAGATTACGCAGCCGGTCCGCTTGTTCAATGATGATTTGGGTGTATTCGGCCAAGCTCGCATCGGGCAACATTTTTTCCAACAGCTGTGCCGCGCCACGTAAGCCACCGAGCGGGTTTTTTATTTCGTGCGCTAATCCTCGGACTAATTCTTTGGCCGCTTGTTGCTGTGCTTTTTGGGCGAGCTCTTTACTGATCCGTTGCTGCTGGCTAACCACATTGACTTCGAGCAGGATTTTCCCGCCGTCTGGGTCATCAAATAGCGGACTCGCGCTAAGTTGGACTTTTTGTGGTTGACCGTCGACCACCCAAGTCACATCACTGTCGGTCAAGCTCTGTCCGGCTTGTGTGGTACTGACGATGTGTGACCAATCCACACTGGCATGTTGAAGCTGTTCTGTGAGCGGTTGGTTAACTAAACGGCGGACACTTTGGTGCATCAGCTGCTCAGCGGCTGCATTGGCGTACAAAATACGCCATTGTGTGTCGACCACGACAATGGCCGTTAGCAGATGATCGAACAGTTGCCCTGGCATCATGTGCGGCTGAATCCTTGTTTGCACTATAATGGTGCATTGAGTGTAATCAAACTCTGTACACCGTGCAGCCCCCGTCGGTGGCTTTGTGAACTCAATCGGTTGTCATCAGGCGATAACCGCCTCACTAGTGCGTCTGACGCGACGATTGATTGAGATGTGCACGGTGCAAAAAGAAACGATGAACAGGAGATGATGCAATAACCTTGCCGTTTTCAATGTATTGCACTTGCACCGTGTGAGTGCCCCGATCGACTGGCTCAATATACCWATGCAACGTTCGCTGATCTCGCTGTGTGGTTTGCTGGGGGGAAAGCGCTACCTTTGCACCATCGAGGAGCAATACTACCGACTCTGTGGCTGCATGGACGGGACGGACTGATGCCGAGACTTTGAGCTTACCGGGATTGCTGCGCAAGGTCGCACCTTCAGCAGGATGGAGCAGTGAGAGCGCCACGGCGATGTCCGGCTCGATTGAGAGAGAGGCAGGTGTCAGGCTCGATGAAGGTGAGACCGGCGGCGTGGATGGCGTAAAGGATGTCACCGTATACTCAGTGACCGACATCTCGCCAACCGGCCGCGTATCACTGAGATGCAAAACCCCTTGCGCATCGGTCCATTGATAGACGCTGGTGGCTGCACAAGGCAGTGTGATAAGCAACCAAGTTACGAGAAACCATTTCATGTTTGTTGTGCCTTGTCACGGTAAAACACTGAGTGTAAAACGGCATTAGGCGGGCTCAAACATAAAAAAGCCCACCTGCGAGGTGGGCCGTAATTTCTGTTGGTGGGCGCTTTACACTGAGTAGTAAAGTTCGAACTCAACAGGGTGCGTGGTCATTTGGATGCGCTCCACGTCACCGGCTTTTAGGCCAATGTAAGAGTCGATAAAGTCATCCGAGAACACGCCACCAGCCGTCAAGAATTCACGATCGGCATCAAGGGCTTGCAAGGCTTCTTTCAAGGACTCGGCAACGGTTGGGATTTCCGCCGCTTCCTCTGCGGGTAAGTCGTACAAGTCTTTATCCATCGCATCGCCTGGATGGATCTTGTTTTTAATCCCGTCAAGACCAGCCATCAGCATCGCAGCAAAGCACAGGTATGGGTTCGCAGACGGATCGCCAAAGCGGACTTCGATACGACGTGCTTTCGGGCTCGGCACCACCGGAATACGGATAGACGCAGAACGGTTACGCGCGGAGTAAGCCAGCATGACAGGCGCTTCAAAACCGGGAACCAGACGCTTGTAGGAGTTGGTTGAAGCGTTGGCAAAGGCGTTGATGGCACGCGCATGCTTGATGATACCGCCAATGTAGTAAAGAGCGGTTTCGGACAAGCCACCGTACTTGTCACCGGCAAACAGGTTTTGACCGTCTTTCGCGAGTGATTGGTGTACGTGCATGCCCGAGCCGTTATCACCAACCAGTGGCTTTGGCATAAAGGTTGCGGTTTTACCAAAGGCGTGCGCGACGTTATGCACGACATACTTGTAGATCTGAATTTCGTCCGCTTTGGTGGTCAGAGTGTTAAAGCGGGTTGCGATCTCGTTTTGTCCTGCGGTTGCCACTTCGTGGTGGTGCGCCTCAACCACGAGGCCCATTTCTTCCATCACTAATGACATGGCAGAGCGGATATCTTGTGATGAATCCACAGGGGCAACTGGGAAGTAGCCGCCTTTTACGCCCGGACGGTGGCCTTTGTTACCGCCTTCCAGCGCCGAGCCCGAGTTCCAGCTCGCTTCGACGTCATCAATTTTGTAGAAAGAGCCGGCCATATCAGTGGCGAATTTCACGTCATCGAACAAGAAAAACTCTGGTTCAGGACCGATCAGGACGGTATCAGCAATGCCAGTTGCGCGCATGTAGTCTTCGGCACGTTTGGCAATCGAGCGAGGGTCACGCTCATAACCTTGCATGGTTGAGGGCTCAAGAATATCACAGCGAATGTTGAGCGTGCTTTCTTCGGTAAATGGGTCCAGCACGGCTGAGCTTGGGTCAGGCATCATGATCATGTCTGATTCGTTGATGCCTTTCCAACCGGCGACGGATGAGCCATCAAACATTTTGCCTTCTTCGAAAAAGTCAGCATCGATTTGGTGTGAAGGAATAGAGACATGCTGCTCTTTACCCTTAGTATCGGTAAAGCGCAGATCGATGAATTTCACCTCGTTCTCTTGGATCAATGCGAGCACGTTTTCTACTGACATGTGAAATAACCTCCGGTGTCAAAATAAAAGGGTAAGCTGGGTTTGCTCCTTGCACAGTACAAAGCGAAAACTGTGCCAACAATTTTAAACGTGCTAATTGCCCCATTGACGGGCAACGCGACGATTAATGGGCACCGAAACACTACCTGTATGCACCATTATTGTGCATCAATGCATTGCTATGGTGCAAATAACTCGGCAGTGGTGTTGGATTCGCACGACAGCCGTGCAGCCCTCGAAGTTATAGCAGACAAATGGCGGTGAGAGTGTGGTCTGCCTTTAAAAATTCATCTTGGTCTTTTTCTCACTGAGCCGTTGTATTTGCTTAATAATTCACCAGTGTGAACACAAGAGTCCGTCATTGTCTTTGCGCTGATTCACATATTTAGGTGGGTTTTGCGACAAAATCTGGTACATTACGGCCGTTTTTTTAATCAGGTGGCGGCACCGTCGTGGTAGGTGTGTTTAACCCAAGGTTCGGCGCGCGCCCCCGTCTATCGAGTGAAAAGAGAGTCCATGACCAACTTACAGACTGATAAATTGAGAAATATCGCCATTATTGCCCACGTTGACCACGGTAAAACCACGCTAGTGGATAAGCTGCTGCAGCAGTCCGGCACGCTAGCAACCCGCGGTGAAGTGGAAGAGCGTGTCATGGACTCGAACGACATTGAGAAAGAGCGTGGCATCACCATTTTGGCGAAAAACACCGCCATTAACTGGAATGACTACCGTATCAACATCGTCGATACTCCTGGACACGCCGACTTCGGTGGTGAAGTAGAGCGTATCATGTCGATGGTTGACTCTGTGTTGCTCGTGGTTGATGCGGTTGACGGCCCAATGCCACAAACGCGTTTTGTCACCCAAAAGGCGTTTGCACACGGTCTGAAGCCAATTTTGGTTATCAATAAAATTGACCGCCCAGGTGCGCGTCCTGATTGGGTTATGGATCAGGTATTCGATCTGTTTGACACCTTGGGTGCGACAGACGAGCAGCTAGATTTCCAAGTGGTTTACGCATCCGCACTAAACGGTTGGGCGAGCCTAGACGAAGCCACCGAAGGCGAGAACATGGAACCGCTGTTCAATGCGATCGTTGATAACGTTGCAGCGCCGGATGTTGACATCAACAGCCCATTCCAAATGCAAGTTTCTCAGCTGGACTATAACTCTTACAAAGGCGTTATCGGTGTTGGCCGTATTACTCGCGGCTCAGTGAAGCCTAACCAACAGGTGACCATTGTTAGCGCCGACGGCAGCAAGCGTAACGGCAAAGTGGGTGGCGTACTGGGCTACTTGGGCCTTGAGCGTAACGACGTTGAGCAAGCGACAGCGGGTGACATCATTGCTATCACCGGTCTTGGAGAGCTGAAAATTTCAGATACCATCTGCGATCCAAGCAATGCAGAAGCGCTGCCAGCGTTGACCGTCGATGAGCCAACTGTAACCATGACTTTCCAAGTTAACACCTCGCCATTTGCGGGTCTGGAAGGTAAATACGTTACGTCGCGTAACATTCTTGAGCGTCTGCAAAAAGAATTGGTACACAACGTTGCACTGCGCGTTGAAGAAACGGATAACCCAGATAAGTTCCGCGTATCCGGTCGTGGTGAACTGCACCTGTCTATCCTGATCGAAAACATGCGTCGTGAAGGCTACGAGCTTGCGGTATCACGTCCAGAAGTGATCATCAAAGAAGAAGATGGTCAAAAACTGGAACCGTTTGAAACCGTGACCATTGACGTACTGGAAGAGCACCAAGGCGGCGTGATGGAGAACATCGGTCTGCGTAAAGGTGAATTAACCAATATGTTGCCTGACGGAAAAGGCCGTGTCCGTATGGACTTTATGATGCCGTCTCGTGGCCTGATTGGCTTCCAGACTGAGTTTTTGACTCTGACCTCGGGCTCTGGCTTGATTTATCACACGTTTGACCACTACGGCCCATTTAAAGGCGGTGATATCGGTCAACGTGTTAACGGTGTACTGATTTCTAACGCGGCGGGTAAAGCACTGACTTATGCTCTGTTTAACTTGCAAGAGCGTGGCCGTCTGTTTGCTGAGCACGGTGATGAAGTGTACGAAGGTCAAATCATCGGTATTCACAACCGTTCTAACGATCTGACCGTTAACTGCTTGAAAGGTAAGCAGCTGACCAACGTACGTGCGTCTGGTACTGATGATGCACAGGTACTGACACCAGCCATCAAGTTTACTCTTGAGCAAGCGCTTGAGTTTATCGATGACGATGAGCTGGTGGAAGTGACACCAGAAAGCATCCGTATTCGTAAGAAGTTACTGACTGAAACTGAGCGTAAGCGTGCAGGCCGTAAAGGCTAAATCGTGAATGCGAAGCGTCAAAAAGGCACCCTCGGGTGCCTTTTTTTGTGCCTACGGATTAATTAAGGGTTTGAATAAACCGATCGGACGCTTGAATGGCACGCTGCATATCGGCAATAGCGCGATCGATATCGCCGGCGAGATTTTTGAATTCGCCTTGGAGTGCACCGATGGCGCGTGCATTCAGATTGTGTTTCAGATATAAGCGGTTATCTTGCAGCGTATTTAGCACGGGTGTCATGGTGCGTTCGGCGCGTTGCATGGCATCATACAAGCGCTGATACTCGGCTTGTGTGGCTCGTAAGCGCTGGGCACTCTCGCGTTTGAGGCGTGGATTGGTGTATAGCGCCAGCTCCTCGTCCCACTCAGCAAATAAGGCCTGTGCCACGGCGTCCAAGGCATCAATGCGGTCACGAACCTGAGTCACTGCTGCTTCACTTTTTTGATATTGCTTATTGACTGTATCGTAAGCAGCTTGTAACTCGCCGCCATCAAACTGCGTCAATGTGGTCAATGCTTCAAGCGCGTCGTTAAACTGGGTTTGTGCCTCTTGCTGCGCACTGGCAGCATCTTCAACACGATCGACCATGATATCGCGCTTATGAACGCCGACTTGCTCCATCGCTGCGTAATAGGCAGACTGACAGCCGGTCAGCAGGGTTAAACTGGTCAAAAATAGTAGCACGGCCCGCACAGGCAACTCCTTGGTTGTAAATCATGTACACTGAATAAGCGTAAGGCTAACACAAGGTTAGGAACAAGGTATGCTCGATAATCCGCTGCGTGACATGCCCTCATGGCAATGCTCACGTGACTGGCTACAGGCCATGGTTCGTCATTTGTGGCAACGAATGGGAGAAGATAGGCTCACCGTGAGCGCCGGCTATATGGCCTATGTCACCTTGTTGTCCTTGGTCCCGCTTGTCACCGTGGTGCTGTCTGCGTTCTCGAGTTTTCCCGGCTTTTCGCAAGTGGGCGAAACACTGCAGCAGTTTGTGATCAAGAATTTCGTCCCAGCGGCGGGCGAAATTGTCGCGCGTTACCTCAATGAGTTTGTCGCCAACGCGGGCAAGATGACCGCGGTGGGGGTCAGCTTTTTGTTCGTGGTCGCCATTATGCTCATTTCTGCCATTGATAAGAGCTTGAACCACACCTTTAAGATTAAGACCAAGCGACCAATGATGATCGCCTTTTCGATCTACTGGATGGTGCTGACGCTGGGCCCTATCTTGATTGGTACCAGCATTGCCTTAAGCTCGTATTTGACGTCGCTATCGCTCTTACAAAGTGGCGTCGCCAGCGACTTATTAACCACCTTGCTGCGTGGGTTACCCTTTGTGTTAACCACGCTCACGTTTATGGGACTGTATACGCTGGTGCCGAACACCCGAGTGCGATTGCGCCATGCGTTAGTGGGCGCGGCAGCTGCCAGCATTTTGTTTGAATTGAGCAAAAAAGTGTTCGCGTTGTATGTCACGCACTTTCCTTCGTATCAGCTGATATACGGTGCACTGGCCGTGGTGCCGATTTTATTTGTTTGGGTGTATTTTAGTTGGTGCATTGTGTTGTTTGGTGCTCAAGTGACGGCCACCTTGCATGAGTCAACGCTGTGGCAACCCCAAGGGGATGCGGCGCCGCGAGACACACCTGTCCCTGCTGTGATTGAAAATGAAGACAATAAGGAGCGTTATGATCGCCTTAATTCAACGCGTGAGTGAAGCGAACGTCACGGTTGAGGGCAATACCCTCGGTACCATCGGCAAAGGGCTGGTGGTGCTATTAGGCGTAGAAAAAGGGGATACCGATGCGCAGGCTGCCAAACTGGCGCACAAAGTCACTGGCTATCGGGTATTTGAAGACGATGCCGGCAAAATGAACCTCAATGTTGCTCAGGCTGGAGGCGAGCTGCTGGTGGTCTCGCAGTTCACCCTTGCAGCGGATACTAAAAAAGGGATGCGGCCGAGCTTTTCAGGCGCGGCGCCGGAAGAGGCGGCACGTTTGTACGATTTGTTTTGTGATCACTGTCGCCAAGCGGGGCTTCAGACCCAAACTGGGCAGTTCGCCGCAGACATGAAAGTGAGTTTGGTCAATGATGGACCGGTCACATTTTGGCTTCAGGTTTAACTAGCCTAACAGGGAGAGACAGGCATGTTCCGAATGGTGACGCCACAAACAGAGCAAGATCTGGCGCGGTATTACGATTTTCGTTATCGCATGCTACGCGAGCCTTGGCATGCACCGCGTGGCTCTGAACGCGACGCGTATGACGTGAGTGCTTGCCATCGAATGATTGTCGATGGCAATGGCGAGCCTGTAGCGATTGGCCGGTTGTATCTGACCCCAGATAATGACGGTCAAATCCGTTATATGGCGGTTTCACCGGACTATCGCAGCCGAGGCCTGGGCGCGTTGGTGTTGATGGCATTAGAGTCCTTAGCGCGCCAAGAAGGGGCCAAGCGCTTAGTCTGTAATGCGCGTGAGGACGCGGTCAGTTTTTACGCCAAGCATGAATTTATTAGCCAAGGTGAGTTGAGTGATGAGCGTGGCCCTATCCGACACCAACAAATGGTGAAGCATTTAGATCCACTGTCGGATGTCGTGCGTCGACCTGAATGGTGCGCTGAACTGCAAAGGCGTTGGCAGCACCAGATCCCCATTAGTGACAAAATGGGGGTTAAAATCAATCAATTTACCGGTTATCGCTTCGAAGTGTGCGCCAACCTCAATGCCAATTTAAACCCGCATCACACCATGTTCGCAGGCAGCATTTTCAGCCTTGCCACACTCGCCGGTTGGGGCATGGTGTGGTTGCTGATGAAAGAGCGCCAGCTGAGTGCGGATATTGTGCTCGCAGACAGCCATATTCGCTATCGTCGCCCGGTGGCAGAACGTCCCCGAGCCAGCGTGTCGTTAGACAGTTTAAGCGGCGATCTAGACCGACTCGAAAACGGGCGTCGAGCGCGGGTGACGCTAGAAGTGGCGTTTTTCAGTGGTGATGAACAGGCTGGGGTGTTCACGGGCACCTATGTCTTACTGCCATCGGATGATGCGGCAACGACCCAGCCGGCCCCGCAACTGGCTCTGCTGCGTTAGCGCCTTATTCGCTGAGGTTAGGCTCTGTCGCTTGATAAATCGGCCAGCGGAGTGACAGGGTTTGCTCGCCGCTGAGCGTGGCGCGAATGTCACCGCGATCGGCATTGAGCGTCAGCGATGCAAAGGGTAGCGGAACTAAGCGGCTTTCCTCAGGCGGGACCGTCTCCCCTTTCAACCAGTGTGCGAGCCGAATAGACCAAGGCTCATCTACAGATAGGTCGGTTTGCGCCGCAGCGCTATCGAGAAAAGTGACGGCTAACTGACCGTTCAACCCCACCTTAAAACTGTGTGCGTCTCCCGCCAGCCCTGACCATTGCCCCTCAATATCGTGAAAGCCGTCTAGCGGTAGTGGCCAATCGAACCAAGCATGGTAAATGGACAAGGGAATTTGCAAACCGTCAACGGCCAGTGACCAAGGTTGGCTCGGTGCGGCGAGATTGATTTGCCCAGACAGCGCTAGTTGGCCATCGGGAAAACCCAGTAAAAATTGGTGCAGCTGAAGCTTACGATCATGAGCCTCAAGACGTAGGTAGGGCTCTGCGAGCCACTGCTGGTTAATACTTGCATGGTTGGCGCTGGCTGTAATGAGACCATTGACCAGCTCGCCATCGCGGATCTCAAGAGATTGGCCATCCACATCAATGCCACTGATTTTGGTGGCAAAGTCAGGGGATAAGTTGAGCCACTCGTTATGCTTTAGCTGTAAACTAGTGATACTCAGTTGGGTCGGTATACCGGGTAACAGGGCTTGAAGGGGATCAAGCTCTTGGCGAGAGAGGGTTAAACCGTTGGCTTGAAAACGGTCTATTTGCCAATTGTTCTGGGTGAATTGGCCAGACACAGCAAAAAAGCCCTCCTGCAATTGGCTGGTGAGCTGATTGACGATCACTGTGTTATCTCTCCACTCGATATCACCCAGCGGCTGTTCCCAAGTTTGGCCTTGCCAGCGTAGATAATCGGCGTTGAATGACAATCGCATCGCCGGTTGATACCACCAAGGCGCGTTGGGGGCGAAACGAAGATTTTGCGCCGAGAAGGTTAACTGGTTCACCGACAGGAGATGCGTTTCTGCGCTGAGTTGTCTTACGTCGGCACGGGCGACGGTTAACACGGTATCGTGAGGCCAAGCCGCGAGTGCTTGCGCGAGGATCTGGCGGGTTTGCTCGCTATCAATCACCGCATCGCTGATAGTGAGTTGCTCGAGCGAGAGGGTGCCGGGTTGCCAATGGCCCTGCGCACTGATTGCAGCGCGTTGCCACTGCATCGAGGCGCCCAGAATTTCCCACCCTTGGTCACTCGGTTTCGCATCCAGTAGTAACTGGGTTAAGGCGATACCTTGTCCGTTAAGCGAGCCTATTTCCCATTGTGCTCGTCCTTTCACTGTGCCATAGGCTTGGGAGCCTTTTTGCCAATTATCGAGTTGTGCACGTACATTGGTGGCTTGCCAGTGCGGCGTGTGTAGGGTGACATCACTTAGTAGCACTCGACCAATAGTCAGCCCTTGAGGTAATTCCTGCAATGGGTTGGCGTCCAGCGCATCAAGGTCAATATCCATACCATCAATGCGTAGCCAAGCAATGTGTGGAAAGGTCGCGGGGTCTATATAAAGTTGTAGTTTGTCCGCATGCCAATCGGTTTGGGAGGCTTGATAATCCGGTTGGATCAATGTCAGTTGCAGTGGTGAGCGCCAGTGATACCCCACTTGTGCCACGGTGAGTTTACCGGGTAACAGGGTCTGGGCGAAGGCATTAAAGACAGGTGTGCTGTAACGGGTATGCAGAAGCACCACAACCACGAAAAGCGCGGTGACAATCAGGATGATCAAGCTGGCAAACAGTTTGGCCAGGATGCGCATGGGCAAATCCTATCGGAGCGAGAAACGGTGACGATGAATGGATTAAGACTGGCGCAAAAGTGGCCTAAATTCAACTGCTAGGCAAAAAGTACGCCCCATATTGCTATGGGGCGTAAGTGGGATGATTTAGTCGAGCTGAGGCCCGGCTGAAACCAAAGCAGCCCCTTCTGGGGTGTCGGTATACTTGTCGAAATTATCGATAAAGCGTTGGGCAAGGTCCTTCGCTTTGCTTTCCCACTGGAGTGGATCAACATAGGTGTCACGCGGGTCAAGGATGCCATCGTTGACCTCGTCGAGTGAGACGGGCACGGTGAGATTGAAGATAGGAATCGTCTTCGTTTCTGCTTTCTCAATCGAACCATCTAAGATAGCGTCAATAATGGCGCGGGTATCTTTAATCGAAATACGCTTGCCTGAGCCGTTCCAACCAGTATTCACTAGGTAGGCTTCTGCACCTGCCGCTTCCATACGTTTGACCAACACTTCTGCATACTTGGTTGGGTGCAAGGTCAAGAATGCGGCCCCGAAAGCAGCTGAGAAGGTGGGGGTTGGCTCTGTAATACCACGCTCAGTGCCGGCCAGCTTGGCGGTAAAGCCTGACAGGAAGTGATACTTGGTCTGCTCAGGCGTCAGTTTAGACACCGGCGGTAGCACGCCAAACGCATCCGCGGAGAGGAAGATCACCTTGTTGGCATGTCCGCCTTTCGACACTGGCTTAACGATATTATCGATGTGATAAATCGGGTAAGACACTCGGGTGTTTTCGGTTTTGGAGTTATCGTCAAAGTCGATACGGCCATCACCGCGTACGGTGACGTTTTCAAGCAGCGCATCGCGGCGAATGGCATTGTAAATATCGGGCTCTGCTTCTTTGGACAGCTTAATGGTTTTTGCATAGCAGCCGCCTTCAAAGTTAAACACACCATGATCGTCCCAGCCGTGTTCGTCGTCGCCAATCAGCTGACGCTTCGGATCGGTGGAGAGGGTTGTTTTACCCGTGCCAGATAGGCCGAAGAAAATCGCGACGTCGCCGTCTTTGCCCATATTTGCCGAGCAGTGCATGGATGCGATGTCTTGCAAGGGCAAGAAATAATTCATCATGGCGAACATGCCTTTTTTCATCTCGCCACCGTACCATGTCCCGCCGATAAGCTGCATGCGCTCGGTAAGATTGAAGACCGTGAAGTTTTCCGAGTTCAAACCATGCTCGCGCCATTTATTGTTGACGCATTTAGCACCGTTCATGACCACGAAGTCTGGCTCAAAGTCTTTTAGCTCTTCATCGGTAGGACGGATAAACATGTTTTTCACAAAGTGCGCTTGCCACGCCACTTCGGTGATCACACGGATCCGTAAACGTGTGTTAGGGTTGGCACCGCAGTAGCCATCAATCACAAACAGACGTTTGCCAGAGAGTTGCTGGGTAACCAAGGCTTTTAAATCTTTCCAAACGGCGTGATCAATCGGCTTGTTATCGTTTTTCCCTTGATCGGACCACCACACGGTATCGCGGGTGGTGTCATCACGCACAATGTATTTGTCTTTCGGTGAGCGGCCAGTAAAAATACCGGTATCCACCGCCACAGCGCCGAGCTCAGTCACCACGCCTTTTTCATAGCCTTCCAGCCCAGGTTTGGTTTCTTCTTCGAACAGCTGTTCATAAGAGGGATTGCGAATGACTTCTTTGACATTTTCCAGACCATGACGGGAAAGATCGATGCCGGCGACTTCGGATTCGACGTTTAGGACAGTCATAGGTGCTCCTTGGGGTAAGATGTTGTTAACTGTCTTTATGCTAGCAACCTGAATAGTGCCATTCAGGGAGTTACTGCAAAAAATTACCGCACGCACACTAGGGCTATTTTGATTGTAGGGTACTGACCACCAGGTGACGTGACTCCCTCTATGGTAACGCTTAGTTAAACGTTTGCGCTACCCACAGAGCTCTTATTGTTTGTACAAAATTAATGCGCAAAAAAATGTGAGATGTGTCCGAGGAGACCAAGAAAAAAGCCAGCTTGATGCTGGCTTTTGAACTAAGTTGGGTTTCTTTGTTTTATGCAACTAAATATGTAGCACGTTTTTCACTGCATTTGTGACGATGAATCGGCGTTTTGCTCAAAGATGGCCGCGACATCGACGCTGTCAAACGCATAATCACTGCCGCAATAATCACAGTGCAAACGAATCGTGCCCATTTCTGCAATCATTTTATCGACTTCGCTGCGCTCTATGGCGGCTATCGCTTGTGCACTTCGCTCGCGTGAGCAGCTGCATTTGAAGCATACTGACTGAGGATCGAAAACGGTCACGCTTTCTTGGTGATATAGACGATAAAGGACATCTTTTGCGTCAAGGCCAAATAATTCATCATTTTTAACGGTTTCAGTCAGCTTCGCCAAATGGTCAAAGTCGTTATCGTCCCCTTTGCCGTCAGGTAGCACTTGCAGCATCATTCCGGCCGCGTGACGTTTGCCATCAAACTCACCGGTGCGCAACCAAAGTCGCGTTTCCAGTTGCTCTGAACGCGCAAAGTAGTCTTCAAGGCAGCCTTGCAGATGATCCGAGTCTAAGCCCACAATGCCTTGATAGCGTTCGCCGTCGACCGGTTCGATGGTGATAATGAGCTGCCCCTTACCGAGCATCTCAGGTAGGGTAGCATCGGCTTTGATGTCGCCTTTCAGGCGTGCGGTACCGCGCAGTTGCTGCTGGTGATCACCATTGATTACCGCCAGGGATACCGGACCGTCACCTTGCAGTTGCACGGTAATCGAGCCTTCAAATTTTAAGGTGGCAGTGAGCAAGCTGGTGGCGACAAGCATCTCCCCCAGTAGCGCTTGGACGGGCGCAGGGTAATCTTGGTTTTCCAAGATGCGTTGATAGGTTTCATCGAGCTTGACCAGCTCACCACGCACAGACACATCTTTAAATAGGTAACGGTGTAGTTGATCGTTTGACATGCAATCTCTCTCCGGCTTAGGGCCTGGTTAGTGGGATCGGCCTTACTCTATGCCTTGTTTAAACTTACGAATATCTCGGCGTTGTTTCTTATCCGGCCGGCTTTCTGGGCGCGGATTGTGTGCGTGTAAGCGACGCATTTCCGTGTTGTGCTCACGCTGTTTGATACTGTTTTGGGTTTCTTGATACAGCGTTTGCGCAATCGGCGCGCCCTGACGCTGCTCTGATAATTCTAATACAGTAATGGTTTTTTCTTCGTGTCCTTGCCGAAGTCGGATCTCAGCACCTACTTCAACCATTTTGCTAGGTTTGGCGCGCTGGCCATTATAATGCACCTTGCCGCCGTCAATCATGTTGCGTGCGATTGACCGTGTTTTGTAGAACCGAGCGGCCCATAGCCACTTGTCTAGCCTGACTGCCGTCAAGGGCGCCGATGCGTGTGTTTTCATGACTCAACTCCTGCGCAATCCGGATGGGCGACATTAGCACAAAAATTCCTTTAGAGCAGTATCACAGCGTCGAGGTATAATCCGACCTAAATGTGCTGCCTTCGTTAGGATGTGGGGTTACGACAAAAATGAAAAATTCTCAATATCACATCGTGTTTTTGCTAGTATGCCCAGCTTTTCGTAATCTAATGATGGAACTTGATGGCAAAAAAAGCCATCAATGGACACTCGGTGACTCAATTTGGTTTGGAAGGGATGATGCGTAAGGCAGGACGCCAGCATGGCACGTTTACTGTGTCACCGCAGCAAGTGACACGGCTCGCGACGTGGCTAAACATTTTACTGTTTCTCGTACTGGCTTGGTTAGCTGGGCGAATGGTGTGGGCGTTTTATGCGCCTGCACCTGCACCTGTATTGCCTGCAGCAAGCCAGTCGGCGTCGTCCTCTCGTGCTGCGACGGACCCTTTTTCGTTGGCACCTATCGTCAATGCCCAATTGTTTGGGCGTTACCAAGCGGCCGCCCAACCCACGCAACATGCGGTGACCAATGTGCCCGAAACCCGGCTACGCCTAACTTTGGTTGGCGTGGTGGCCAGTAACGATCCTAAGCGTGCATTGGCCGTGATCGCGAACGGCGGCCGTCAAGTGACTTACGGTGTGGGTGAGCAGGTGAAAGGGACCCAAGTCAGTGTCGATCAAGTCTTATCCGATCGGGTGATATTACGCCAAGGGTCAAGACGCGAAGCGCTCCTTATGCCAGGGGTCGATGCAGATAGTACACCGCAGACCGTTTTTTCCTCCCCTACTGATGCGTCGACGCCCCCAAAGTCGATGGCGACCAAGCGGCAGACCAGCCCTGACTGGCCTGCCGACTTAGCGCAGCAGCTTAGTCAGAACCCGCAACGCTTATTTGACTTTGTGCAGCTGTCACAAGTGCGCGAAGGCGATCAAATGAAGGGCTTTCGCCTCACACCGGGACGCAATCCAATCTTTTTTGAGCAATCCGGCTTACAGGCAGGGGATATTGCTGTCGCTATCAATGGCCTGACGTTAAGTCAGTCCGCAGCACTGCCTGATATTCTAGGACGCATTCAACAACAGGGATCGCTTGACTTGGTTATCGAGCGACAAGGACAACAACATGACATCTCGATTCAACTTTAATCCACAGCGTTCGCCGTCAGCGGCCGTAGGAGTGTGACGTGAAGGGAAAACAACGACTGATCCCCTATCTGATGGCCGCGAGCCTTCTCTTTTCTGGTATCCCAGCCGGCGCCGCTGAGTTTAGTGCCTCTTTTAAGGGCACAGATATTCAGGAATTTATTGAGATCGTTGGCCGTAATCTCGAAAAAACCATCATTGTTGATCCCTCGGTTCGTGGCACCATCAATGTCCGTAGTTACGATACCCTGACCGATGAACAGTACTATCAGTTTTTCTTAAACGTACTCGAAGTGTATGGCTTTGCCGTGGTCGAGATGGAAAATGGTGTCGTTAAAGTGGTCCGCGACAAAGATGCCAAAACCTCACCGGTACCTGTGGTCGGTGAAGACGATAGTGTGGTGGGGGATGAAGTTGTCACTCGCGTAGTCGCGGTAAAAAATGTGTCAGTACGTGAGCTATCCCCTTTGTTGCGTCAGCTGATTAACAATGCGGGAGCGGGTAACGTAGTTCACTACGATCCGGCTAATGTGATCATGATTACTGGGCGTGCAGCGGTCGTAAATCGCTTGACTGACATTATCCGTCGAGTGGATCAAGCCGGCGATAAAGAGGTGGAAGTGGTGCGTTTAGATCACGCCTCTGCCGCAGAAATGGTACGGATTGTTGAAGCGCTAAATGAGCGAGACAACGCCAATAATGCCCCCGATCTCCTTAAACCACGCTTTGTCGCTGATGAGCGCTTAAATGCCGTTTTGGTCTCGGGTGAACCTAAAGTACGCGAACGAGTGAAAAAGCTGATCAGACAGCTTGATCAGGAAATGGCGACCACAGGCAACAGTCGAGTTATTTACCTGCGCTACGCCAAAGCGGAAGATGTGGTTGAAGTTCTCCAAGGTGTATCAGATAACTTACTGAAAGAAAAAGAAGAGAAGAGTAAACCGGGTGCCCAAAAGCAAGCGGTACAAATTTCTTCGCACCAAGGCACCAACTCGTTGGTGATCACTGCGCCGCCCGATATCCTCAAAACCTTGGAAAGTGTGATCTCTCAGCTGGATATTCGTCGTGCGCAAGTACTGATTGAAGCACTAATCGTAGAGATGTCAGAGTCTGATGGCGCCAATTTAGGCATCCAGTGGGGCTCGCTTGAAAATGGTGGCATTCAGTTCACCAATACAGGAGTTGGTGTATCGAGTTATCTCGGTGGATTAGAGGCGACCAAAGACAGGACACGTACCGAAACGCGGATCATTGACGGTGAAGAAAAAACTATTGAAATCAAAGAGTCAGGTGATTACTCCGCGCTCAATGAAGTGTTAGGTGGATTAAATGGTATTGCCGCCGGGGTCATTATGGGAGATTGGACCGCGTTGGTGACTGCGGTGGCCTCGAATAACGAATCCAATATCCTTTCTTCACCCAACTTGATGGTGCTGGATAATCAAGAAGCGTCGTTTATTGTCGGTGAGGAAGTCCCTGTGATTACCGGTTCACGGACCGGTTCGAATAACGATAACCCGTTCCAAACCGTCGAGCGTAAAGATGTGGGTATCAAACTAAAAGTTACCCCACAAATTAATGAAGGCTCTGCGGTGCTCTTGGATATTGAGCAAGAGGTGTCGAATGTCTTGGGGGCCAGTGGCGCCGTGGATGTGCGCTTTGGTAAACGCCAATTAAACACGTCAGTGATGGTGGGCGATCAGCAAATGATTGTGCTCAGCGGTTTGATTGATGAGCGTACTGTAGAAAGTGAGTCCAAAGTGCCTTTATTGGGAGATATTCCGGTGCTGGGGCATTTGTTTAAATCCACTTCTACGGGGACAGAAAAGAAAAACCTCATGCTGTTTATCAAGCCCACCATTATTCGTACCGGCTTAACCGCAGATGGTGTGACACAGCGTAAATATAATTACATCCGTGCCGAACAACTGCTGCGCGCACAAGATGGGGTCAAATTGATGCCAGATGCGCAAAAACCTGTGTTACCTGATTATAAGAGTGATGCGGTGATGCCGGCCGAAGTACGTGCATTACAAGCGGAGCTGGCAGGATGATGGATCGAACGGCCGCACTCGCGAACGAGCCAGAGAGTAAATGGCAGTTACCGTTTGGCTTTGCGCGTCGTCATGGGGTGTTAATTCAGACCGATGCCTCGCAGGCACGATTATTGTGTTTGCCGTCGGTGGCTCCTGAGACCTTGGTTGAAGTGCAACGGTTATGGGGTGCGTGCTTAGTGCCAGAAACTGTGGATGAGGCCTATTTTGAGCAGCAATTGACGGTACTCTATCAGCGAGACAGTGCGGATGCGCAGCAGCTGATGGCTGACATTGGCGCCGATGCAGACAGTGATGATTTCTTCTCATTGGCCGAAGAGTTGCCGCAGAGCGAGGATTTGCTTGAGTCGGAGGACGACGCCCCTATCATCAAGTTGATTAACGCCATGCTGGGTGAAGCGATCAAGGAAAGTGCCTCGGATATCCATATCGAAACCTTTGAGCATGCATTGTCGATTCGTTTTCGTGTCGATGGGGTGTTGCGCGAAGTCTTATCGCCGAGCCGCAAGTTAGCCCCCTTGCTGGTATCACGTGTCAAAGTGATGGCCAAACTCGATATTGCCGAAAAGCGTGTGCCACAAGATGGTCGCATCTCGGTCCGCATCGGCGGTCGCGCCGTCGATGTGCGGGTATCAACTATGCCGTCCTCTCACGGTGAGCGTGTGGTGATGCGTTTGCTCGATAAAAACGCGGTACAACTCGACTTGGCTCAGTTGGGGATGGTGCCTGAATTGCACGAGAACTTCCGTCATCTTATTCATAAACCGCATGGGATCTTACTGGTCACGGGCCCAACGGGGTCGGGGAAATCGACCACGCTGTATGCGGGCTTACAAACCATTAACAGTGAAGATCGCAATATTCTTACGGTAGAAGATCCGATCGAATTTGATCTTCCCGGTATCGGGCAGACTCAAGTTAATCCTAAGGTCGATATGACCTTTGCGCGAGGGTTGCGTGCCATGCTGCGTCAAGATCCTGACGTGGTTATGGTGGGGGAAATCCGCGACTTAGAAACCGCTCAAATCGCCGTGCAAGCGTCTCTCACTGGTCACTTGGTGATGTCGACTTTACACACCAACACCGCCATTGGGGCGGTAACACGTTTGCGCGATATGGGCATCGAGCCCTTTTTGCTTTCCTCCTCCTTGCTTGGCGTGCTAGCACAGCGCTTGGTTCGCACTCTTTGCAGCGATTGCCGTATCCCTTATCAAGCCGATGCCAGCCAGCAGCAATTGTTTGTGGATGTGGGGTTGGCTCAGCCTGGCGATAACGTCACCTTGTATAAAGCGGGGGGCTGTTCGCGTTGTCACCACAAAGGTTACAAGGGCCGAACGGGGATTCATGAACTGCTGACGGTCGACGAGAAGGTGCAAGCACTGATTCATCACGATGCGGGTGAGCATGCGATTGAACAAGCGGTGCGCGCACAGAGTCCGAGTATCCGCTACGACGGACTGGCCAAAGTGCTACAAGGGAAAACCACGCTTGAAGAAGTGATGCGAGTCACCAAGGAGACCTGATGGCGGCGTTTGATTACCAAGCTTTAGATACGCGAGGGCGTAAACGCAAAGGTGTGATTGAAGCGGATACGCCTCGACAGGCGCGCCAGCAGCTCCGTGACAAAGGGCTGACGCCATTGGTGGTCAACGCGACCACACGCAAGCGTAGCCAGCAAAAGACCGAGACGTCGCGGCCTTTGTTTTCATCACGCAATCGCGGTATTAGCACCCAAGAGCTGTCGTTGATCACGCGTCAATTGGCGACCTTGATTGAGGCTGCGATGCCACTGGAAGAGTGTTTACGGGCGGTGGCGGAGCAAGCGGAGAAGCCGCGTATTGGCAGTATGATGACCAGTGTGCGCGCGCGGGTGATGGAAGGCTATACCCTTGCTGATGCGCTAGCCGATTATCCGCAAGTGTTTGATGAACTGTACCGTGCCATGATTGCGGCGGGTGAAAAAGCCGGTCATTTGGGCACGGTGCTGGAGCGATTGGCGGACTATGTGGAAAATCGTCAGCGCATTCAATCAACCCTACTACAAGCGATGCTTTATCCCGCCATTTTGACGTTTTTCTCTGTGGTGATTGTCGCCTTTTTGTTGGCGACCGTGGTGCCTGACATCGTTGGCCAGTTTGTTCAAACCGGCCAATCCTTACCCGCATCGACACAGTTTCTCCTCAACGCTAGTGATTTTATTACTCAATGGGGAATTTGGGTCGTGGGTGCCCTTGTCTTACTCAGTGTGGGAATACGCACATTGCTGAAGGACAAGCAACGGCGATTGGCGTGGGACAAACAAAAGTTGTCGTTACCGGTCTTGGGCCGTGTTGCACGAGGCCTCAACACATCGCGCTTTGCACGCACTCTTGCGATTTGTACTGCCAGTGCAATTCCGCTTTTGGATGGTATGAAGGTCGCCGCACAGGTGATTACTAACCAGTATGTGCGTACCCGAGTGCTCGAGGCCGCGGATAAGGTGCGAGAAGGTGCCAGCTTGCGAGTGGCACTGGATCAATCTGGGCTTTTTCCGCCCATGATGTTGCATATGATTGCCAGCGGTGAACGCAGTGGGGAACTTGAATCCATGCTCACACGGGCGGCGGACAACCAAGATAAAGATTTTGAGGCGCAGGTGAACGTGGCATTAGGTGTGTTTGGGCCGCTGATGATCGTGCTCATGGCAGGTCTGGTGCTCTTTATTGTCGTCGCCACTTTGATGCCAATTATTGCCATGAACAACATGGTGGGGTTGTGATTTTATGATAATAAACAAGGAGAACAAGATGCGTCGTCAACAAGGTTTTACGCTTCTCGAGGTGATGGTCGTGGTGGTCATCATTGGTTTGCTAGCCAGCTTTGTCGCCCCGAACTTATTGGGCAACAAAGATAAAGCAGCAGTGAAAAAGGCGATCGCAGATGTCAGCGCGCTCGAAAATGCGCTGGATATGTACAAACTGGACAATAACCAGTACCCCACCACCGACCAAGGACTTGATGCACTTGTGACCAAGCCACAAAGTGAACCCGTGCCACGTAACTATCCGGCACAAGGTTATATCAAGCGTTTGCCTAAAGACCCTTGGAACAATGACTATCGCTATGTGAGCCCAGGTGAGCATGGTGTGATTGATGTGTTCTCGCTAGGCGCGGATGGGCAAGAAGGCGGTGAAGGAATCAATCAAGATATTGGTAACTGGAACCTGAACGAGCTGCAATAACATGCGTCAGGCGGCGGGCTTCACGTTACTCGAAATCCTGTTGGTGGTGGTGATTATTGCCGTCAGCGCCTCAGGCGTGGTGATGGTGTGGCCTGAGCCTGTTGACACCCGGACCGAGCAAGCCGGCCAAGCTTTGTATCAGCGCATTAAGTTATGGGCAGAGCAAAGTTGGCTGGAAGGGCAGACTTACGGGGTGCGGATCAACAACCATGATTATCAATTGCTGAAGTTAGGCGAAGAAAACTGGCAAACGGTTAGCAGTGATCGTTGGGCAACCCAAGGGACCTTGCCTGAACAAAGCCGCTTTGCGTTAAGTATGGATGGCTTTGGTTGGCAGCAGCAAGACCGGTTATTTGAAGACAAACCGCTGTTCGAAAACATGTTTGAAGAAGACGGTGAAACCGCTGTGGCGCCCCCTCAGATTTGGCTATTACCGAATGGCGAAATCACTCCCTTTACGCTCACCATCGAAACCGACGGTCGTGCCATGTGGCAATTAAAGGCCAATGAACTGGCGCAATTTCGCTGGCAGCGGGCCGAGGAGGGTGGATGATGCCTAAGACCCAACATGGGATGACGTTACTGGAAGTGCTGGTTGCAGTGGCCATTTTTGCGGTTGCCGCGCTCAGTGTGATGAAAGCCACTGGGCAGCATACCCGCTCACTAAGTCGCCTGGAGCAAAAAACCTTGGCGGCGATGGTGGCTGACAATCAGTTGGCTGAGGTAGTGCTGAGCGGCAAGGTGCCGGACAAAGCCACCCAAAATCGACAGACAATCCACTGGTAACCGTGAGGACCTATGTCGCCACGCGCTGAAAAGGGGTTTACCTTACTGGAAGTGTTGCTGGCGCTGGTGGTCTTCGCCAGCATTAGCCTGACTGCGTATCAAGTGCTACAGACGGTGCAGCGCAGTGACGAGCAATCGCGCCAAGTGGGAGAAACGTTGCAACAATTACAGCGTGCACTGGTGATCATGGACAGTGATTTTCGCCAAATGGCCGCCCGACGCCAGCGTATGGATGGTCAAGCCCCCAGTGAGCAATTACTAACCGCAGGCAAAGAGGTGCTGGGCGGGGATGCCATGGGCGTGCGCTTTACCCGTACCGGTTGGATTAATCCCCAGTATCGTTTTCCGCGTAGCGAAGTGGTGGCGGTGGGTTATCGCCAGCGAGATGGCAAGTTGGAGCGGTTACGTTGGCGCTATCCGGATCAGGCTGCCGGTGAACAACCGGCGGTGATGACATTGCTGGATGATATTGATGATCTCACCTTCCGCTTTAACGTGAAAGGAAATTGGCAGAGCAGTTTTGATACCCCTCACGCACTGCCCGATGCCATTCAACTGCGTTTTACCCATCCTCGCTATGGCCAGCTAGTACGGACGTATTTATTGGCCGGACAAACGCTGCCTGCAGCGCTACAGCGGGAGGCAGAATGAGTCGTCAACGCGGTACAGCGCTCTTGGTCGTGATGTTGATCATGGCGTTAATGACAGCGATAGCCGGTAGCATGGCATCGCGCTTATTTACTAATTACAACCGCGCGGAAAATCAGCTTCATTTTCAGCAAGCCTATTGGTACGGCATGGCCGTTGAAGGGCTTGCCGCAGCGGTGCTGCGAGACAGTTTATCTGGCAGTGACACGGTGAATTTAAGTCAAAGTTGGGCCGAGAAAGAGCGCAGCTTTCCGCTAGAAGGTGGCACAGTAAGTGGTCACTTACGAGATGCACAAGCCTGCTTTAATTTGAATAGCTTGCAGCTGCGTGGCGCGACCCTAGGCAGTGCGGTGCCCTATGAAGTGACGGTACTCAGAGCCTTGGTCGGCAGTGGGGTCGATGATGAGTACCAAGCGGATGTGATTGCCCAATCTACGCGAGACTTTGTCGATGAAAACAATCAACTGGATCAGTCGCTCGGGGCCGAAGATGCCCACTATGAGAGTTTACGTCCTCCCTATGTGACGGCGGATGCCGTGTTAGCCGACCGTAGCGAGTGGCGTGCGGTCAAAGGAGTCAATGCACAGGTCTTTCAGCGTTTATCCGCTCAGGTTTGTGCGATTCCCAGTGCGGAGCTGAAAATCAATGTCAATACACTGACGGATAAGCAGGCGCCTTTGCTGGCGGCGCTGTTTACCCCTGCGCTGTCGATAGAACAAGCCAAACAGGTGATCGCACAGCGCCCTGATGCTGGGTGGAAAAATGTCGACGCCTTTATGGCGGTGTTAAACCTGAGTGAGTTCGATGACAAAGCCCGTGAGCAGGTGATCCCACATCTCACGGTGACCAGCGAGTTTTTTTTATTACAGGCCGATGTGACCGTGGCGTCTGCCCAACGTCACATTCAGGCGTTATTGCACTATCAAGACGATGGCACCACAACCGTGGTGCGTCGTCGCTTTGGAGGAATGCGTGAGCGAGCGACTGATAATAAGGATCAGTGATGCCAGCCAGCCGATCTTTTGGGCCCAGGTGCGTGTGAGTGACAATCAGGTCACCGCGACCGGTGAATGCGATCATCTGTCAGCTTTGACGGAGCAAGCGCAAACGCGGCGTGTGGTGATCTTAGTGGATAGCACTTGGGTGACCCTCAGGTCGGTGACCTTGCCGCCCGGCTCTCGGCGTCAGCGCGATAAAGTGGTGCCTTACTTACTTGAAGAGGCATTGGCCGATGATGTGGACAGGGTACACGTCAGTATTTTGAGTGTCTCGGGCAGTCTTGCCCATGTGGCGGTGGTAGCACACGACAAAATGCAAGCCTGGCAGCAAGCGCTGGCGGATGCAGATATTCATGCGCGGCAATGGCTACCCGATGTGCTGTGTTTACCGTGGCAGACAAATCATTTGACGGTTGCGCCACTGGGTGAGCAATGGCTGTGTCGGCATCATGACAGTCAAGGTGTGGTGGGATCGCGTGACTGGCTTCGTTTCTGGGCGCACGCGTGGCGAGCTCAACAACAAAAGGCGCTGGAACAGGATCCGGTGGATGCGGATGACGAGGACAAGGCCCCGTCACTCACCTTACATGGATATTGTCCTTCCCATCTTGACCTTGATTGGCCAGTCAGTGGACTGGATGAGGCGGAGGCTAAGTGGCATCCCTGTGACACTGTGATAGGGCTGTTGGCGACACAAAGTCATGCTCTGTCTGCGAACTTGCTAACTGGGCCTTATCGGCCACAAAGCCAGACTAAGCAAACGCTCAAACCTTTATTGCCTGCCGCCTGTTTAGTGTTAGCCATTAGCGCCTTATTGGGCGTTGAACAATGGCTGATGATTCGTGATACCCAACAGCAGGCTGAAGCGCTACGTGCACAGAGCGAGTCTGTCTTTCGCCAGACGTTGCCACAGTATCAGCGCATCCCGACGCAATCGTACATGGTTCGCCAGATGGATGCGGAAATTGCGCGTCTTGAAGGACAGCAACACAATGCTGCGCTTTTGCCTTGGTTAGCGAAATTAGCGCCGATGCTAGAAAAAACGCCCGGTATTCACCTGCAAGCGTTACGTTATCAAGCAGCACGTGAAGTCTTAGTGATCCGAGCCTCTGGCAGCGATTTTGCACAGTTTGAGCGACTGCGCGGCCTGCTGAGCGAGCACTATACGACCGAGCTTGGGCAGCTCAACCGAAATGGTGACAGCGTAAGTGGTGAGTTTACCTTGAGGAGCGAATCATGATGAGTCAGTTAAAAGCACGCTGGCAATCGCTCAGTGAACGTGAGCAGCGTTTATTAATGGTGGCTGCACTGGTGATGCTACTCAGCGTCTTGTACTGGGGGATCATTGCGCCGATTCAAGCCGAAGCGAATAATGCGCGAGAAGCGCTTGCTAGTGAGCGACGTTTGCTGAGTGATGTACAGCAAAAGCATCAGCAAATTGTTCAGTTGCGCGCACAGTCAGGTGCAAGCAGTCGCGCACCAACCAGCAGTAATCAGCCATTAAACCAAGTGGTAGCGGCCAGCGCAGGGGAGTTTAGTGTCACTATTACTCGCTTGCAGCCCGGTGAGGCGAGTGTCCAATTGGGTGTCGAGCCCTTGCCATTTAACCAACTTTTGCGTTGGCTCGACCAACTCGCTCGCTTACATGGTATTCAGGTCGTGCGTCTTGATACGGAAATGACAGATAACGCTGGGGTTGTGAAGGTTAATCGCCTGCAATTAGAACGATAGTCATGAAGAAAAAAATAGTCTTGGGTTTAGCTTGTACGCTGGTTTTTGTACTCAGCGCCGTGATCCACGCACCCGCATCGCTATTGCGTCTGGCCCCTTTACCGCCTGAACTTAAAGTGGGCGCGATTGAGGGGACAGTGTGGAAAGGACGCATTGCGCAAATACGCTGGCAAGATTACACCGTCGGTCCACTTCGTTGGGATCTTCAAGTACACCGTTTATTTACTGCGGCAACGTTAGAAGCGGATATTCGTCTTCGCAGCCCTGAGGGGGTGAAAGGGAAAGCAACTGTGGGCTTTGATGGTCATGCAGTTTCTTTATCCCGTGCGCTGGTGTCAGCACCGGCCCAGTTGCTTGCCAGTTCTGTGGCACTCCCTGCCAATGTGGCGATTGAAGGCCATGTGGATCTGGTATTACGCGATCTGGCCTTTACCGAGGCGGGCTGTCAGCGACTCGATGGTCAGCTTCAGTGGCAACAAGCCGCATTACGCTTGCCAATGGGGCGTTTAGCGGACATCCCAGCCAGTGCCACACTCCGTTGTGAGCAGCAAGGTATTCTCGCCGAAGGCCAAGGTGCGTCTTCCTCGCTGAGTAATAAGTTTTCATTGTCAATCACACCGTCGGGGCGATACTCTGTTTCAGGATGGCTCAAGCCGGAAGCCGCGTTCCCACCGCCAATGAAAGAGCCACTTGCTTGGCTGGGTGCGCCGGATCAACAAGGGCGCTATCGCTTTTCTTTTCGAGGCTAATCAAGCCTGTTAGGCTTATCAGTAAAGGGTGCAAATAGGATATGACGCAGCGAAAACCTCCCCAGATCCTGTCTAAGCAAGTGGTTGCCGCTTCTCGTTTATTTAAGGTGGAATCGCTCGACCTCCAGTTTAGTAACGGCGTAAATCGCACCTATGAACGCATGAAGCCTTCGGGCCGTAATGCGGTCATGATGGTGCCGCTGACCGAACAGGGGGATTTGTTGCTGGTGCGAGAATATGCAGCTGGCACGGAGCGATATGAGCTAGGCTTTCCAAAAGGCTTAATTGATAAAGGGGAAGTGCCAGAGCAGGCAGCGGTGCGTGAACTGAAAGAAGAAATAGGCTTGGGCGCCCGCGAGCTTATTCCACTCAAAGAGGTCGTACTGGCTCCGTCGTACTTCTCAAGCCGTATGACACTGATGTTGGCACGTGATTTGTATCCTGAAACCTTGGAAGGGGATGAACCCGAACCACTTGAGGTGATCCGTTGGCCATTAGCTCAAGCGGAGGAGTTGCTGACCCACGGCGATTTCTGTGAAGCGCGCAGTATCACCGCACTAATGATGGCGCTGAAGTACTTACAATCTGAGAGGTGAGGCATGCCACTGCCTGAGTTGTTGCCCGATGTGATTGAAATTACCCGCGCAGCGGGACAAGTGATTCTCGATATTTACCAAGACGGTGATTTTGAAGAAATTACCAAAAGCGATGAAACCCCCGTCACCAGCGCGGATCTTGCTGCACACAAACTGATCACCGAGAAACTGACGGCGTTAACCCCGGATATTCCGGTGTTATCGGAAGAAGATTGTGGTGTGCCGCTCAGTGATCGTCAGCAATGGCAGCGTTACTGGTTGATTGACCCATTGGATGGCACCCAAGAGTTTATTGCCGGGAGTGGCGATTTTGCCACCATTATTGCGCTGGTGGAAAATAACCATCCGGTGATGGGAGTGGTCTATGCCCCTGTCTCGGGTGTGACTTATTATGCGTGCCAAGAAAAAGGGGCGTGGAAAATTACCCCCGATGGCGAAATGCATCGCATCTCGACAATGAAGCGAGAAGAGGCCATCACCTCACTCTCGATTGCTATTAGCCGCCGTCAAGATATTCATGCCGTGACAGAAAAACTCGCCCCTGAGATCAACTATGATTTGGTCCCACTAGGGTCCGCAGCATTGAAAGCGTGTTTGGTCGCTGAAGGCGCGGTAGATTGTTATTTGCGTCTAGGTCCGACTGGGGAGTGGGATACGGCAGCCACCCAATGCATTGTCGAACAAGCAGGGGGGCGGATTTTAAGTACCGAGTTGGACCCCTTGTCATATAACGAGCGTGACTCGTTGCAAAACCCCAACTTTATTGTACTGGGTGATGAATCGCTCGCTTGGTCCTCGATATTGCGTGCATCGTAACAGTCGCGCGAAACGGCACCGTCAGGTGCCGTTTTTTGGTAAGAGACAGCGATTGGTACCGCTTAGAACAAGCGATTTAAGCCGTTGAGTGCAGCAACGCGGTACGCTTCGGCCATGGTCGGGTAGTTAAAAGTCGTGTTGACGAAATAGTCGATGGTATTACCGGCGCCTTTTTGCTCAAAAATCGCTTGGCCGATGTGAATGATTTCCGAGGCGCGTTCACCAAAGCAGTGGATCCCCAAAATCTCACGGGTATCGCGATGAAAGAGGATCTTTAAACTGCCAACATCCATCCCGGCAATTTGGGCGCGAGCGAGATGTTTAAATTGCGAACGCCCGACTTCATACGGGACTTTCTCTGCCGTGAGCTCTTGCTCCGTTTTCCCCACAGAACTGATTTCTGGGATGGTATAAATGCCGGTGGGAATATGTTCAATGAGGCGTGCATTGGCATTGCCTTGGCTAATTGCTTCTGCGACGACCCGTCCCTGATCATAGGCCGCGCTGGCCAAACTTGGATAGCCAATCACATCCCCAACCGCATAAATATGGTCAACCTCGGTCGAGTAATTGTCGTCGACGCTCAGCTGGCCGCGAGAGTCGGGCGTCAGTCCCACCGCACCAAGATTCAACTTATCTGTGTTACCGGTGCGACCGTTGGCATAGAGCAGGCAGTCGGCTTTCATTTTTTTACCTGAGGCAAGATGGACAATGACCCCGTCATCTGTGCCCTCAATGCGCTCATAGGTTTCATCATTGCGGATCAGGACCCCGCTATTCCAGAAATGGTATGACAGGGCATCGGAAATTTCGTTATCCAAGAATGACAACAAGCGATCACGGGTATTGATTAAGTCAACTTTGACGCCAAGCCCGCGAAAAATAGATGCATATTCGCTGCCAATGACACCTGCGCCATAAATAATCACGTGGCGCGGGTCATGCTTGAGTGACAGAATTGAATCACTGTCGTAAATACGTGCGTGGCTAAAATCGACATCGGCTGGTTGATAAGGGCGTGAGCCGGTCGCAATCACAAAATGATCGGCAGTGTAATGCTCTTTGCTGCCGTCAGGGTGGCGAACGGCTAAAGTATGTGCGTCAACAAATTCCGCCATTCCATGGAGCAGCGTGCACTGATTGCGATCGTAAAAACCCTGACGAAGGCGCGTTTGTTTGCCGATCACGGAATCGGCATGGCTCAGGATTTGAGAGAAGGTGCTGTGAATACTTTTGGTATTCTGGGTGTAGATCGGGCTTTGATTAAATTCAATAATCCGACTAACGGTGTGACGCAGTGCTTTGGAAGGAATGGTGCCCCAATGGGTACAGCCACCACCGACAGTGCTTTCGCGTTCTATCACGGCCACGCGCTTGCCCGCCTTGGTTAGCCCCATTGCCGCGCCTTCGCCGCCTGGGCCACTCCCTATTACGATCGCATCAAAATGATCAACAGGGCGAGGATTCGACTTGCTCATAGGATTCAAACCTTATTTTCATTATTGCAACATCCATTTATGACCAGTTTAACGCTTATTGGCAGTAAGGTTAACTTTCCTGCATGATCTGGACGTTCGCGTGGAAAACGCAAGGCGCTGTTCAAGAGGGTGTTTGGCTGATTTAGGACGTAAAAATGCGTATAGTGTCGCCATGATGACGGCAGGTTGAGTGTGATGGGTATTCGAGCAGAACAAAAAGAAAAGACGCGTCGCTCATTGATTGATGCGGCCTTTAGCCAATTGAGTGCGGAGCGAAGCTTCTCGAGCTTGAGTTTGCGAGAAGTCGCGCGTGAAGCAGGCATTGCGCCAACCTCATTTTATCGCCACTTTAAAGACATGGATGAGTTGGGATTAACCATGGTCGATGAGGGGGGGCTCCTGCTTCGTCAGCTGATGCGTCAAGCCCGTCAGCGTATTGCCGCAGAAGGTAGTGTGGTGCGTACCTCGGTCGAAACCTTTATGGAATTTGTTGAAAGCAGCCCCAACGTTTTTCGCTTGCTGCTTCGCGAACGTTCAGGTACCTCAGCGGCGTTCCGTGCGGCTGTAGCACGAGAAATTCAGCACTTTGTCGCAGAATTGACCGAGTATTTGCAGTCTCGCACGCAGCTCACCTATGAAGAAGCGTACAATCAGGCTGAAGCCTGCGTGATCTTGGTATTCAACTCCGGCGCGGAAGCGTTAGATCTTGATACACATTCACGGGCAGAATTGGCCGAGCGAATGGTGATACAATTGCGCATGATAGCCAAGGGAGCTTACTGGTATCGTAAAGATCGTGAGCGGCGGGCATTACAGAAAAAGCTGTCATAACAGGTGAAAACATGGAACATGAGCAAGTTAAATCTGAGCGTAAATTCTTAGTACTGTCATTGATCACAGGTATCTGTGGCAGTGCCACTCTCGCCACGCTATTTGTCGGTGGTGTGGCGTTTTCTATTTTCCCCATTCTAGCGTTTGTGTTGGCCGTACATGCTTGTTACCAATTGCATGAACGCCAACCCCTCACTGAAGGCACACCGCTGATCGCGTTTGCGTGTTTCTTAGTGGGTGCGTTTGGGTACTCTGCGTTCATGCGTATGCAAATGCCAGAATTGGGCGGTAACTTCTTCTCGATTTTGGTTGCTATGGTATTGGCGTTTTGGGTGGGTCATAAGCTGGGCTTTTTCAGCCGCAAAGCCAAAAACGATACAGCCTCTGACGTATGAGCCCTGCGCGGCGAATCGCACACTAAAACGAGTGAATAAAAAAGGCGTCGAGAGACGCCTTTTTACGTTGTAACGAACTCGCTTCCTGTAATTATTTACGCTCCAACCACACACCCGCTTCGGTATGGTGGGTGAACGGGAATTGATCGAACAGCGCACAGCGACTAATGCGGTGTGTTTGGCTGAGGCGTTCTAGGTTCTCGACCAAAGTCTCAGGGTTACAGGAGATATATAAAATCCGATCGTAACCTTGCACCATTTTGCAGGTTTCATCATCCATGCCCGCACGAGGAGGGTCGACAAAGATGGTATTGCACTGATAGTCACTCAGCGTTACCCCTTGGTCTTTTAAGCGGCGGAATTCGCGCTCGCCATTGATCGCTTGAGTGAACTCTTCGGCAGACATGCGAATAATTTGCACATTGTCGATGTTGTTGGCGGCAATATTGTATTGCGCCGATTGTACCGAAGGTTTCGCCAGCTCGGTGGCGAGGACGCGGCGAAAGTTTTTCGCTAGTGCCAGTGAGAAGTTGCCATTCCCACAATACAGCTCCAGCAAATCACCTTGGCTATCGCGGGTGCAATCAATGGCCCATTCCAGCATTTTCTCCGCCACCGGCCCGTTTGGTTGGGTAAAGCTGTTTTCAATTTGCTGGTAGATCAATGTCTGACCATCGGCATTGAGTTTTTCCAAAACGTAGTCGCGGTCTAGCACTTTCTTTTGCTTGCGCGCACGGCCAATCAGGTTGAGGTTAAAGCCCTCATCGTTCAAACGTTGTTTAAGCGCTTGCGCGGCCTCGCCCCACTCTTCGTCTAGCTGGCGGTGATACAGCAAAGACACCAAGATCTCACCGCTTAAAGTGGAGAGAAAATCAACTTGGAAGAGCTTACGTCGCAACGCGTCGTTAGGCTTGATGGCATCCATCAATAGCGGCATCAAATCATTGATCAAACGGCTTGCGGCAGGAAAGGTATCGACTCGATACTTCTGCTTGGTCGCAGGATCAAACATGATGTAATACAGGTCGTCGCCTTCATGCCATACTCGAAACTCTGCGCGCATCCGATAGTGGGTTTCCGGTGAGCGAAAGATCTCTAGCTCAGGCGCATGAAACGGCGCGAGTTGGGTAGTGAGTCGTTGGACTTTCTCAGCAAGCTGTGTGTCGTAGTCAACGGCGGTGTGAGCCTTGGTCATGATGGCTGCCTCAGCGATTGGAAAATGAGCGCAGATTTTAGACAAATCCCCAGCCATGTCCACCCTTGCTCACGATTCTCCTTTATTCAATAGGGTTATCAATGGACAATATCCATCTAGACGGCTACTATCCGTGAGCGGGTACGCGATCAGCAAGTATAAGCCTGTTGGTCACTGGAATGCGGTGAGAATCCGCAACTGACGCGCAGCGGTGTAAGAGAACGACCCTAACTCGGCGCTAGGCCAGACACTGTCGCCAATACTGTTTAACAGTATGCGATGGGAAGTCGTTAGCAGTAGGCGGCGAAAAAGCCATGCTCTTAAGTCCGAACACAGCCCGCCCCGCAGCATAACGCTGCATATTCTCGCGATAGAAAGGAATAACCAATGAACAAACAGATTTTGGCGAGCCTAGTGGCGGCGTCATTACTCCCTGTGAGCGCGTGGGCCGAGCAAAATACCGAAACGGTGGTGGTGACTGCTAGTCGGTTTGAGCAGTCAGATGCTTCAGTGTTGCAATCGGCAACTATCTTAACGCGTCAAGACATTGCGCGCTTGCAGGCGCGAAGCCTTGTCGATGTATTGCGTACGGTGCCGAGCATCGAGATTGCTCAAAGCGGAGGCCGTGGACAAATTGCCTCTATTTTTATGCGCGGCACGGAATCAGACCACTCTTTAGTCTTGATTGATGGCATGCGTATGGCGTCATCCATCAAAGGCTCGGTGGATTTTAATCAGATCCCAGTAAACAGTATCGAGCGTATTGAGATTATTCGCGGCGCACGCGCCACACTTTATGGGTCGAGCGCGATCGGCGGGGTGATTAATATCATCACCAAAAGCAATAAAGAGCGAGCCAATGTCTCAGCGACCGTAGGCAGTTTGGATCATCATGCTGTTAGTGGCGCATGGGCAACAAAATTGGGCGATCACGGTCACTTCTCTGGTGCGGCTGGGTATGAGTCGAATGATGGATACAATGTTCATCCAACGACAAGTAACCAAGGTGATCAGCATGGTTTTACCGGCCGCAATGCGCAGCTTGGATACAGTCATCGCTGGAATCCATCTTGGTCGGCCGATATCACGGGGCGCTGGTACCAGAATGAGTACGATTACGATAATTTTGGTAGCTTAAAACATGGCTGGTTAGAAAGCCAAGCACTGGCCAGCACGCTGAACTATCGCTCTGATGTCTGGAGTGCAACACTCAGCGCAGAAATCTCCCAACAAGAAAACTTCGACTACAGCCCTGGCAGTGACCGTAAAAACAATAAAACTTCAGATGTTGAGCAAATCTCTACCTCGTTGGGACTCCAGTATCAAGCCACGGAGGATTGGCTGCTTGGTGGTGGTGTGGATTATCGTCAAGATACCTTTAATGAAGGAAGCTTGATTACCAACCCCGATGATATTGCAATCAACCCGCGTGATAACCTTGGCACTTACCTTTTAACGCAATTTAGTCCAGTAGAGGCACTATCTATTGAGGCAAGCGCACGCTCGGATGATAACGAACAATACGGACAACATACGACGTGGCAGACAAGCGCGGGTCTTGCGATAGCGGAAGGGTATCAATTGGTCGCCAGCTACGGCACCGCTTTTAAGGCCCCAAGTCTGACTGAACTTTACGGATGGGGCGGTAATGCAACACTCAAGCCGGAGGAATCATCCAACACCGAGCTTGCTCTTCGTGGTGTGACGGCTGACGTTGATTGGTCACTCACCGGCTATATCAATCGCATTGATAATCTCATTCAGTATGCAGGTAGTTACCCCAACGGTCAGAACCAAAACGTGGGCGAAGCTAAGATCGAAGGCGTTGAGTTTATTGCTAACTTTGATGTCCACGCTTTAAATAACCGCATATCGTTAGAATATAAAGACCCTAAAAATGAGAAAACAGGCGAGCAGCTCGCACGTCGCGCTAAACGGATAGCGAAGTGGGATGCATCCTACCAATGGGAGCGACTGCAGCTCGGTACTCAGTGGCAGTATCAAAGTGAACGTCTGGATTATTCCGGTGGAGAGATGTTGGGAAGCTATAGCCTGTGGACGATTACTGCTTCCTATCAGGCGACCGATAATCTGACCGTAAAAGGTAAAGTCGATAATGTATTTGATAAAGACTACGAAACCGCGGGTGGTTATCCGTCAGCTGAACGCGGCTATTTTATGACGTTAGACTATCAGTACTAGTGCCTGTTTCACGGCGAAACTAGCTTTAATCACGCCTTTATCGTTATGATAAGGGCGTTTTTTTATTGAGTGGCTGGATCATGGCGCAACCCCATATTCTGATCTTTGACTCCGGTGTCGGAGGCTTATCTGTCTACCAAGCGATCAAGGCAAGCTTGCCGAGCGCTCAATATACCTACCTGTTCGACAATGCCGCTTTCCCTTATGGCGAATTAGAAGATCAACGCCTAGTGCATCGCGTACTTACTCTGATCAAAGCAACCTGTGAGCGCCATGCAGTCGATATCATCGTCATCGCGTGTAATACGGCCTCGACACTCGTGCTGCCGACACTGCGTGACGCACTCTCTATACCGGTTGTTGGCGTGGTGCCAGCGATCAAGCCAGCGGCGGCTTTGAGTCAACACAAAGCTATCGGTCTGCTCGCGACCCCAGCCACCGTCAGCCGGCCTTATACGGCACAACTGATCGCAGATTTCGCCAAAGATTGCCGAATTGTCTCGGTAGGGACAACAGCATTAGTACATATGGCAGAGCGTAAACTGCGAGGGGAGGCGGTGAATCAGCAAGACCTTAGCGCCATACTTGCACCGTTTGATTCGCACATCGATGTCTTGGTGCTAGGCTGTACCCACTTTCCACTCTTACATGATGAAATACAGGCGGCGATGGGTAAACAGGTCCAGTTGGTTGACTCCGGCAGTGCCATTGCACGTCGTGTTGCCTCATTGGTCACGCCGCAAGCATCTATCACTAGCGATAACAGTGATGGCAATCGCGCATACGCGACGGCGACGCCTATAAAAGCCGCCGCCTTGTCTGATTATATCCGCTCGATTGGACTAGAGCGCGTTAGCTATGCTCCCGCTTTTTTGGATCGTTCGCTTCACGCACTTTAAGTGTTCGCTCGCCGTAAACATTGTTGTTTAGGGCATCGATAGCATCATCTGCATGCGCAGCCGCCATCACAACAAAACCAAAGCCACGACGTTTACCGGTACGCTTGTCCTTCATTAACCGTACCGCAAATACTTCTCCATGCTCGCCAAACAGGGACTTCACATCATTTTCATTGGCGCGATAGGGCAGGTTGCCGACATAAATCGTCTTACTCTGAGGGGGCTCTTCCTCTTTTGTTGCAACGGTCACTGTGGCTTGAGGAGCATATAAGCAGGCAATACCACTGATAACCGCACCGGCAGCGAAAGCCAAAGCGGGAGAAACCGTACTCATTAGGTTTACTACAATGGCACCGAGGATGGCGATGGTGATAATCAATACAAAAGCAATTGGTGATTTCATAAGCGTCATAAGCGTTAATACAAGTAATAAAGTGATGGTACGCAAGACAATTTGGCAGCGGCGTACCCTTAAATGGTTCTTAGAAAATCAACCAGCGTTACTTCTTGGTAAAAGGCGCGTAGCTATAATGTTTCAAATCGCTGGTTATTCATCATTTTAGGTGGATTATTGTCCACTCGAAATAAAAAACGCGAAAAACCCTTGTCAGTGTGATCCGGGTCGCTATAATGCGCCTCCATCGACACGGCACACAGGGCAAGCGCTCAGCGGCCATGTCGGGGCAAAAAATCAAATAAAAATAAACGCTTGACGTCAGTTTTTAAATGATTAAGATAGCCCACCTACTTAACGCCGACAACGCGTTAGGGGAGTCAAAAAGAGGTTTTGTTTTCGCCGGTTGGCAT